>CAZKYR010000098.1:0-6746 GCA_964557035.1 uncultured Bacteroides sp.
GCGCATACGTCATCATGCCTCGTGAGCGCGACCGTTCGACAACCGAGGTCGTAATTGACGGCGATGGCGGACATGCCGTCGGTCGATACGTCGAGCACAACGGTCATGAAAAATGGCGCGAAAGTGATGGTTGCGGATTCGCATACGTCAACGATGTCCTCGCCGACCGTGAAAACCCTTTTGAGGCCGGCAAAGCGCGAGTCGTCAAGACAGAAAAAGACTCCACACGCCTCTCATCGGCTGTCTGGTCGGCAGCGATGCCCGCACCTGGACAATATGCCGTCTATGTCAGCTATCAATCTTTTCCCGACAGCCGGGTTGCCACCTATACCATCCACGCCGCCGACCGCGACCACACCGTGCATGTTGACCAAGCGATGGGTGGCGGCACATGGATCTATGTCGGCTCATATCCATTTGCACAGAGTTCTGATAACCGGCCTTTGGTGACCCTGACAAACCACTCACCCGAAAAAGGTCGCATCTCGGCCGACGCTGTCCGCATCGGCGGTGGCTATGGCAATGTAGGGCGCCGCAACACTCCCGACGGCGATTACATCACCTCGGGCCTCCCCCGCTGGGCCGAGGGATCACGCTATTTCCTTCAATGGGCCGGCGTCCCTGACAGCATTTATTCGAGCACCGAGTATATGTCAGACTACAATGACGACTATGGCTCGCGCGGCAAATGGGTCAACTGGCTCGCGCGAGGCTCGCGCGCTATCCCTGACGAGGATGATGGCTTAGGCATCCCTGTCGACCTCTCATTTGCCCTGCACAGCGATGCCGGCACTACCGAAGACAACAGTTTTGTCGGCACACTCGGCATCTATTCGACCGATGGTGGCCGACCGCTCGGCGACGGGTCATCACGCTCGGCATGTCGCGACTTGGCACAATCGGTGGTCACGCAGGTGACATCAGATATCCGTACTCTATACGCCCCGGGATGGGAACAGCGCAAGATGCGCGACCGTCGCTATGCCGAGGCACGGGCACCCCAGGTGCCGGCACTGCTGCTCGAGCTGCTCTCTCATCAAAATTTTGCCGACATGTCGCTGGGACTCGACCCCGATTTTCGCAAAAATGTGTCACGCTCAATTTATAAGGGCATCCTCAAATTCACGGCGGCCCGCAACGGCATGCAGCCGGTCGTGCAGCCTCTCGCAGTCAGCAATTTTAAAATAACCTCAGACCCGCTCGACCCGCGCAATCTCACCTTAGCGTGGCAACCGACCCGCGACCCGCTCGAGCCGTCGGCCCGTCCCGACTCTTACCTCATCGAAGAACGTGGTCCCGACGGATTGTGGCGCGAAGTCGCGCGCACGACTATTCCCTCGTGGCAGACTCAAGTCAACGACAACGCCTTGCACAGCTGGCGCGTGACAGCCCTGAACGCGGGCGGCTCATCAGAGCCGTCAGAGGTCCTGGCTGCGGCAATTGTCAACGGCAAAGCTCCTGCTGTGCTGATAGTGAACGGATTTACCCGTGTTGGGCCTCCCGACCGATTTGACTATGGTTCGGTTGCCGGATTTGGAATGGTAGACAACGGTGTCCCCGACGTGATTGAGTTTGGCTACACCGGCCGCATGACCGAATATCGTCGAGCCCTCCCGTGGGTCGATGACGAAAATCCGGGATTTGGTGCGTCAGACGCTGATTTTGAGATGATTGACATTGCGGGTAACACACACGATTTTGTCACCGTGCATGGCCGGTCGGTCGTTGATGCCGGGCACTCATTTGTCTCTGCATCAGTCGATGCCTACTCAGACAGCACATCTACCGACCTCAGACGTTATCATATCGTCGACCTGATTTTGGGCAAACAACGCCAAACGCGCAACATGCCCGGCGACCGTGGTCCGCGCTACAAAACATTTACGTCCGAAATGCAAAAGATACTTGCCGAACACACCTCGCGTGGAGGGAGCCTGTTTGTGTCAGGTGCATATGTCGGCACAGACCTGTTTGACAACCCCAACTCCACACCTGCGCAAAAAAATGATGACGTCAATTTTGCCAACAATGTTCTCGGCATCGGCTACCGGCGCGCTCAAGCGACAGCGACAGGCGAAGTGTCATTTGTGCCGTCGCGTTTGGGCGACTTGGAGGGTAGCATAGATTTTGAACAAACACCTAACAGCGAAATATATGCCGTGGAATCTGCCGATGCCATTATCCCCGCCTCGGCGTCTGTCGGCGAAGTGTTCATGCGCTACGGTGACAGCGACCTCCCGGCTGCCGTGGTGACCGACAACGGCATCGCGCGCACCGCCGTGTTTGGATTCCCGCTCGAAGTAATCACCGACCGCAGCCGACGCGCTCAACTTTTCAAACTCACCCTTAATCACTTAACCCACTGACCTGATGACAATGTTTAAAGCTGACCAATACAATCTCCTCTCGACCGACGGCCTGCGGGCCGCTTTGGAGGCATCCAATACCCCCTATACACTTCTCAACATCCGTCCGGGCAAATGCAGCATGACCTATCGCGCCGCCGAGCGTATGCAATCACTGCTGTCACAAACAGGCTCACTGTTGGCCTACGGCAACTACATCGACAACGGCGAGGCTGTGGAGACCATCGCATGGCAGCCGGGAGCTCTGCGCGACGACTTTGACTACGGCCCTGTCATCATGGTCGACACCGCCCGATCGCTCGACATCCTGAACCGGTTACCCCCAAAATATGATCACTCGGCACTATACGCCCTCACCCTTCGCCTCAATCACCTCTGTGCGCCTTGCCGCATCGGCGAGACTTTGAGCAGCATTGAGCCACACACGACCGACATAGCCGAAGGCGAACGTCAGTTTGACTATGTCAATCCGCGCAACCGAGGAGTGCAGATCGAGCTCGAACAAGCCTTCCTGGCATATCTCGCCGAGATTGGCGCACTGCTCACCGGCACACCCCTCGAACCGGATGTCACAGAGGGAGACTTTGAGTATGATGCATCGGTCATCATCCCCGTGCGCAACCGTGTGCGCACAATCGCCGACGCGGTCACATCGGCTTTGTCTCAGCAGACGCAGCTAAAAATCAACGTTATCGTTGTTGACAACGGTTCAACCGACGGTACAAGCCAACTTCTCGATGAAATCGCAGCTGCTGACAACCGCCTCATCATCATCCGCCCTGACCGCACCGACCTGGGCATCGGCGGATGCTGGGACATGGCCGTGCGGCATCAGGCATGCGGGCGCTTTGCCCTACAGCTCGACAGCGACGATGTCTACAGCGCCCCGGATGTGGTGCAACGCATTGTCGATGAGTTTGCGGCACAGCGGTGCGCCATGCTCATAGGCTCATACCGTCTCACCGACTTTGAGGGGCGCGAACTCCCTCCGGGCATCATCGACCACCGCGAGTGGACTCCTGACAACGGCCGCAACAACGCATTGCGCATCAACGGCCTCGGCGCACCCCGATGCTTTTACACTCCGGTGATTCGCTCTGTCGGATTTCCCAACTCGAGCTACGGTGAGGACTATGCCGTCGGACTGGCCATATCGCGTAACTACAAAATCGGGCGCATCTATGATGTGCTCTACAACTGCCGTCGGTGGGAAGGCAACTCTGACGCCAACCTCAATCGGGCACGCATCAATGCCAACAACTACTACAAAGACTCAATCCGCACAGCCGAGCTCCTCGCTCGCATAAACAATTGTCAATGACCGCCAACATCACCTCACGCGACCTCGACTCGTTTTATTTGTCTCAGCGCCAAAGTTGGCCGACAGCCGACCTGGCATATCAATCACTCGACGGCGTCATTACCCGTCAGCTCAGCGACTGCCTCCGAGTGCAGTTTAATCCGGCACGTGCAGTATCGGCGACCGCAAAGGTTGACAAGGCCGCCATCGCCGCACGCCCCTGTTTCTTGTGCGCTGCCAACCGCGACCCGCTGCAGACATCGCTCAGTTGCGGCGACTACGAGATGCTGCTCAACCCATTCCCGATTTTTGCGCCCCATTTTGTTCTCGCCTCTACCACTCACACCCCGCAGCGGTTGGAGAACACGACACACGACATAACCTCGACGGCACTGAACGCTGATGGGTATGCAGTGCTGTACAACGGGCCTCGCTGCGGCGCCTCTGCTCCCGACCACAAGCACTTGCAGCTCGTGCGTGCCGACTGTCTGCCGCTGATCGAGTATGTCGAGCTGCGAATCGATGTCGGCACCCAAGCCGCATGCTCACTCGTCACGGGGTCGCTCGCCCCGATGATTGTTTTGAGCGGTAGCGGGCCAGAGGTGGCCGAAATGGCCGCCGACTTGCTCAAAACCATGGCTGACGGCAAAGCGGACGAACCTGACGTGAACATCATCTGCTACGCCTGCGACGACACTGTCCGACTCTGCGTAATCCCGAGGCGTGCCCACCGTCCGGCCGACTATGACGAGACGCTGCTCAGCCCGGGCGCAATCGACATGGCCGGCGTCATCATCGCCGTCAAGCGCGATACTTTTGATAACCTCACCGCTGCCGATGTCAAATGTCTCTATGACCAAGTGGGTTGGAGTCGCGAGGATGTAACCCAACTGTTTGAACGATTCACACGATGAAACCACTGCCACACTCTGAGCCGACCATCAGTGTCGGCATCCTCACTGCACCGGCAGTGACACTGCTGCCTGTCAAAGGGTATGAACAAGATGGCTGCGAGCTCCGCTTCACCCCTGCTGACTGCCCGGTCACCCTCACGCCCCTGTGCAATCGGGCTGAGGCCGTGATTGAAGTGCGCGATGTTGTCATCGGCATCGGATTCCATTGGGAACGCAAAGAGAATCAACGTTTTGCCGGGTCTATACGCCTGGTAGACAACCATGACGGCACTCTGACTGTCATCAATGACGTGCCGCTCGAGACCTATCTAGCAAGCGTCATTTCGTCAGAAATGAGCGCCACAGCCTCGGATGCCCTGCTGCGCACCCATGCCATCATCTCACGCTCGTGGCTGATGTTCCAAATCTATGGCTCAAAGGCCGAGGGGGAGGTCACAGACACTCCCGAACGTCTGATACGATGGTATGACCGCGAAGCGCACTCAAAATTTGATGTCTGTGCCGACGACCATTGCCAACGCTATCAGGGTGTGACACGTCAGACAACCCCGGCAGTCGCTCGTGCTGTCCGGGCCACCGCAGGCATCGCCCTGACCCATGCCGGCCAAGTGTGTGACGCACGGTTCAGCAAATGCTGCGGTGGAGTCACCGAACTCTTCTCTTCATGTTGGCAGCCGGTCGACTATCCCTATTTGCAGGCTGTTGAGGACAAGTGGTGTGCCGAGGCCGACGATGAGACTCTCGCGCAGGTTCTCAACGGATATGACCGCGAGACTCGCGACTGGCTCGACTGGCGTGTGGAATACACCCCCACAGAGCTGCGCGACATAGTGCGTGAGCGCACCGGCATCGACTATGGCGACATACTCTCCATCGAGCCACTCAAACGTGGCCCTTCGGGTCGCATCATCGAACTGCGGCTCACCGGCTCACTCCGCTCGCGCATCATAGGCAAAGAGCTTGAGATACGTCGCACGTTCTCGCGCTCACACCTCTATAGCTCGGCCTTTGATGTCACCCGCGATGATGCGGGCAACTTCATCTTCACCGGCCGGGGCTGGGGACACGGTGTCGGCCTGTGTCAAATCGGAGCGGCCGTGATGGGCGCAAAAGGATTTGACCACACCGACATACTGAGCCACTACTTCCCCGGTGCAACGCTGACAAAGCTATATAATATTGACAATCAAGCCTTATGGAACGATCAAGAAAAATAAACGGATGGGCGTGGGTGCCGACACTCTATTTTGCCGAGGCAGTACCGAACGTTGCCGTGGTCACGCTCGCCGTCATCATGTACAAACGCCTGGGCCTCTCAAACGGCGATGTGGCAATGCTGACCGGCTGGCTCTATCTTCCCTGGGTCATCAAACCTTTCTGGAGCCCGTTTGTCGACGCCATCCGCACCAAACGGTGGTGGACGATAGCAATGCAGGTTGCCATCGGTGTCACCATGGCCGGTGTCGCCCTGACGCTAAATCTGCCCGGCTACCTGATGTGGACTCTGATCTTCTTGTGGATCATGGGCTTCGCGTCGGCGACACACGACATCGCAGCCGACGGTTACTATATGTTGGCTCTCACCTCACACCAACAGTCGGTCTTTGTCGGCATACGCTCGCTGTTCTATCGCCTTGCCTCGGTGGCCTGTCAGGGCGGACTGGTGTGGTGGGCCGGAAAAATCGAAGAACAGACCGGCAACGTACCGGTGGCATGGATGACAGTGTTTGGCGTGGCTGCCATCTTTTTCTTTGCAGCTTCGATCTATCACACGGCCATACTCCCCCGGCCCGAGAGTGACCGCAACCGCGACCGCAGCGGCAATATGCAAAACGTGTGGCAAGAATTTGTCCGGTCCTACAAAACTTTCTTCACCAAACGGGGCATCCTCGCCGCAATCGTGTTCATGTTGCTCTATCGTCTACCCGAAGCTCAATTGGTCAAACTGATCACTCCGTTTCTCCTCGACTCGCCCGACGTCGGCGGTCTCGGCCTGAGCACATCGATGGTCGGCCTTGTCTATGGCACCGTCGGGGTGATCGGCCTGATGGCCGGAGGCATCATCGGCGGACTCGTAGCCTCGCGCTACGGACTCAAGCGCTGTCTCAAACCGATGGCATGGAGCATGTCGCTCACCTGCCTGACATTTGTCTATCTGAGTTTCGC
>CAZKYR010000099.1:0-6669 GCA_964557035.1 uncultured Bacteroides sp.
TAAGACTCAAAATATGCGACTCAGAATTTAACATTTCTTGTGAGACAGGCTCTTACTTGAGCATGCCGACACGACTCTTTTTACTCGCCATCACGATTTTATCATGCCTCACGGCCTTGGCCGATGAGGTCGCTGACACCACACATCTCCGCGAGGTGACGGTGACCGCCCAACGTGTCAACGAGGATGTGATACCGGCCCAGACGCTCACGGGCGACGAGTTGCAGCGCCTCAACAGCAACAGCGTGGCCGATGCGCTCCGCTACTTCTCGGGTGTGCAGGTCAAGGACTATGGCGGTGTGGGAGGCATCAAGACAGTCAATATACGCTCGATGGGCACCAACCACACCGGCGTCGTGTATGACGGTGTCGAGCTGGGTAATGCACAGAATGGCCAGATAGACCTCGGTCAGTTCTCTCTCGACAACATGGAGGCGCTGTCGCTCTACAACGGTCAGAAGAGCGAAATCTTGCAGCCGGCAAAGGACTTTGGCTCGGCCGGCACGATTTACATGCGCACGCGTGTGCCCCGCTTTGAAGAGGGGGAGACCTATCATGCCCGTCTGACCATGCGCACCGGCTCGTTTGATTTGATAAATCCCTCGGCTCTTGTCGAACTCAAGCTCGGCGCGCGTGTCAATGCACAGCTGAGTGCCGAGTGGCTCAACTCGTCAGGCAAATACAAATTCAGATACCGCCGTGTCACGCCGGCCGGCGAACTGGCCTACGACACCACTGCCGTGCGTCAGAACGGCGACATCAACGCCACTCGCATCGAGCTCAATGTCAACGGCGCCCTCAGATCAGGCTCGTGGACGGTGAAGGCTTATAATTACAACTCTGAGCGAGGCATCCCCGGTGCAATCGTCAACAACGTGTGGCGACGCGGTGAACGCGTATGGGACACAAACTCGTTTGTCCAGGGACGCTACACAGGCTTTTTTGGCCGATTTTCCACGCTCAACAATGTCAAATATGCGTTCTATCGCACTCACTATGTCAACAACGATGACAACCAGGTGAAAATAGACAACCTTTACAAACAGCGCGAGGTCTATGTCTCGACTGCCAACAGATATGAGATAAATGAGTGGTGGCAGGTGTCGGCGAGCTATGATTTCGCCTGGAACACACTCCTGGCTGACATGTACGGCTTTGCACAACCCGACCGCTACTCAAACTATCTGTCGGCTGCCACATCGGTCGATCTCGGACGATTCAGGATGCAGGCCAGTGCTCTCGGCACATTCATCCGCGATGTCGTCAAGGGACAACCATCCCCCTCACACAAGAATGTATGCACACCGGCGGTCTACGCCATGTTTTGCCCGCTCAGGCACGACAACTCATTCTCACTGCGAGCGTTTTATAAAAAGTCATTCAGGATGCCCACGTTCAACGACCTCTATTATGCCGACATGGGCAACGCGCAGCTAAACCCCGAACGGGTGACTCAGTACAACGCCGGACTCCTCTATGAACGCTCGTCCAACCGCTTTGTGTCGGCCCTGCGACTGAGTGCCGATGCCTATTACAACCGGGTCAAAGATAAAATCGTGGCTTATCCCAAAGGACAGCAGTTCAGATGGACGA
Organism: uncultured Bacteroides sp.; assembly: GCA_964557035.1. GTDB lineage: Bacteria > Bacteroidota > Bacteroidia > Bacteroidales > Muribaculaceae > CAZKYR01. The sequence continues at coordinate 1,594 of CAZKYR010000099.1, forward strand.
TGCTCAATCTGGGGCTTGTCGACATCAAAGGTGTCGATGTGAGCGCCCTCGTGACCCTCAATCCTGTCAGCGGGATGTTAGTCACTATCAGGGGGCAATACACTTATCAGAGCGCGATCGATGTGACAAATCCGGCCGACAGCTACTATCGCGATCAGATACCCTATATCCCCCGCCACTCGGGCTCGGCTGTCGTCAATGCCCAGTGGCGTGGCTGGGGACTCAATTATTCATGGATATATGTCGGCGCGCGCTACAGCCAGCAAGAAAACATCCGATACAACTATTTGCAACCCTGGTACACATCCGACTTGTCGGTGAGCAAAGATTTTGCTGTCGGCCGTGTGGCGATGCGTGCACTCATCGAGGTGAACAATCTTCTCAGCCAGGACTATGATGTCATCATCAACTATCCCATGCCGAAGCGCAATTGGCGTCTGACATTGACTGTCCAAATCTAATCTCTCTGTTACACAATGCGATTGTCAAGAATCTTATTACTTTTTCTGCCGGTCATGACGGCCGTCACGGGTTGTCGCGAAGATGAACTCGTGGTGCCGGCTGAGATTACCCCCGTACCCGAAACATCAGCGCCTTCCTCTGTCCTCGGTTTTTATCTTGTCAACGAGGGGAACATGGGCTCAAACAAATGTACGCTCGACTATTTTGACTATACTTCGCGGCTCTATGCCCGCAACATCTATGCTGAGCGTAACCCTGAGGTCATCAAGGAGTTGGGCGACGTGGGCAACGACATCGGCATCTATGGCGACAAGCTCTATGTCGTGGTCAATTGCTCGCACAAGGTCGAGGTGATGGAGGCGCGCACAGGGCGGCGCATCGGGCAGATCGACATCCCCAACTGCCGATATGTCCGTTTTTATGGCGGCCGGGCGTATGTCAGCTCCTATGTAGGTCCGGTGCAGCTCAGCGTTGATGCACCGCGGGGAGCCGTGTATGAGGTTGATACAGCTTCGCTGGCAGTGACCCGCACCGTCACCGTTGGCTATCAGCCTGAGGAAATGGAGATCGTTGACGGTTATATGTATATCGCCAACTCGGGTGGCTATCGGGCGCCCGACTATGACAACTCGCTCTCGGTGGTAGAGCTGTCATCCTTCAGGCAGGTGCGACAGATTGAGGTGGGTATCAATCTACACCGCGTCAGATGCGACAGGCGCAAACAGCTGTGGGTCACTTCGCGTGGCGACAATGCAGGCCGTCCGTCGAGACTCTATCGCCTCTCGCCGGCAGGGGGGGAGTATGACAAGGTTGACACGCTCGACATCTCCTGCTCTAATTTGGCCATTAAGGGCGACTCGCTCCTCTACTTTGCCACTCGTCGCGACCCGCTGTCGGCCTCAAATGCCGTCACCTACGGTGTCATCGACATCCGTACGGCCCGGCGCATAGCCGACACTTTTATCACCGATGGCACCGAGTCGCGCATCGAGATGCCCTACGGCTTGGCCGTGCATCCTGTCACCGGCGACATCTTTGTCACCGATGCAAAAAATTATGTCAGCTCGGGCACTCTCAACTGTTACACCTCGGCCGGCAAGCTCAAGTGGTCGGTACACACCGGCGACATCCCGGCCTCAATGACTTTTTTGACACGATGAAACGCATCTTTCACATCATGCCGTTGCTGTTGGTCATGGCAGCATGCAACAATGACATTCCGACGCTCGACCTCGGGATTGCCGAGACCTATCATGTCGCGCGTATGCAAAAACTCAGCCTCGACCCCTCTCTCACCGGTACGGCTTACCGCTGGTGGCTTGTCGGCAGTGACGGCCGCGAGACACTTTTGGCCGACACGCGTCATTACGTCTTCCTTGCCCGGGCCGAGGGAACCTATCACCTGAGGTTTGAGATTGTCGATGACGACACACCGTTAGTCTACGACTTCACGGTCTATGTGGTGCACGAACAGGTCGAATACAGCCCCTACATTGCCAAAGTCTATGAGTACCGCCCCGCGCCCGGACAGTTTGTTAACCTCATGCCACGTTATGAGGCGGGCGATGACGCCGCAGCCATGGCCCGCAAGGCACAAGAGTGTATCGCCGGCAAAAAAGATGTCGCCGTCAGCCTTGGCGGCTACGGCGGCTACATCACCTTTGGATTTGACCACACGGTGATCAATGTGCCGGGCGAGTACGACTTGCGTTTTTGGGGCAATGCGTTCTATGAGACGGCCGATGGCGACCGACGCGGCGGTTCGGCCGAGCCGGGCATCGTGATGGTCAGCTATGATGCCAACTGCAACCGGTTGCCCGACGACGAGTGGTATGAGTTGGCCGGCAGCGCCTACCGCGACCCCGGCACTCTCCACGACTACACCCTTACCTACTATCGCCCCGATGACCGCCACACCCCCGTTCCGGGCGACTATCCCTACATCATTGACAATGAATATATCCGCATGACCGACTCTGAGGGCGTCACGGCTTACATGCCGCTAAATATGTATCACACCGGTCACTATTGGCCACAGTGGATTGCCGACGGGGAGATGACTTTCACCGGCACGCGGCTTCCTGACAACGGTGTTGACAAAGGTGACACTGGGATGAATTATCTGCTCTATTGCTTCGGTGAGGGGTATGTCGACAATCACCCCAACGACTATGCCGACCTCAACAGCTTCAACATCGAGTGGGCCGTTGATGGCGCGGGCAACCCTGTGTCGCTGCCCGGAGTCGATTTTGTGCGTGTCTACACCGGTGTCAATCAGTATTGCGGTTGGATAGGCGAGACCTCGACCGAGTTGACACGTGCCGCCGATCTGCACGTCACCGAGGTCGGCTCAAACCGATAGGTCGTCAAGCCAGCTCGCTCTCTTTAAATGGTGTCTTAATCACATACTCCTGATAGTATGCAAGGCACAGCGTGGTCATCGGCAGGGCGATAATCATTCCGATCAAGCCCAAAAGGGTGCCCCACACTGACAGCGACAGCAATATGATGGCCGGATTGAGACCTAATGCTTTTCCCATGATTTTGGGCGTCAGGACGTAGTCGCAGACACATTGACTGATGAAGTAGACCAATATGCACTCCCACCAGACAGTCCAAAACTCCACCGAGCCGTCCATCGAGTACACGATGCACACAAGCGTCACAGGGATGAGGGTGACATACTGCACGTAGGGTATCATGTAAAGGATGCCCACTAAGATGCCCAATACAATAGCCATGGGGATGCCGATGATCGAGAATCCGATGCTGTACATGATGGCCGCACACATTGCGATGGTGAATTGGCCGCGAAAATAGCGGTTCATGCTGTCTTTGATGTCGTTGCCGATTTTGAACGCTATCTTGCGATATTTTGGGGGCACCATGTGCTTGAAGCTGTTCATCAGATGCTCATAGTCGAGCATGACAAAGATGATGTACACAAACGTCAGCAGCCACTCGATGGCGTGCAGCACAATCTCGAGCGATCCTGAGATTATTGATGACACCTTGCCTAACAACGCCTCTATGTTTTGATCTTTGAGCGACGCTGCCAGCGAATCGAGATTGAGGTGGGTACGCAAGAAATCGTGTAACGAGTCTGGGATAAAGGTTATAGCCTGGCCTTCATCGACATATCGTTTTATCAGCTCGGACATCTGGTGCATCTCGTCTATCACCGACGGAATGAACAGATAGCCCGCGATGCCGATAAACATCGTCACTTCAAAAAGCGTGATGGCCACGGCTGCCCCGCGTCCCTTGAGATGCAGCAGACGGCGGTTGTATTGCACGAACGGCTCAAGGATGTAGGCAATCAGACATGCCACGCAAAATGGCAAGAGCACGTCGCGCAGCTTGTTGATTAGCCATATCGCGCCGGCGATAATCAGCAGCGTGATGATCAGTCGTATCACTCTATCGAGCGTATATGGGCGTGTACTCGGTTGACTCATGATACTTTAAGCTTTTGGCCCGGTTGGATCGTGCTACCCGAGATGCCGTTGAGGTCTTGCAGCTTTTTGACGGTGGTGCCGTGTTTGCGGGCGATTTTGCTCAGGGTGTCACCCGACTTGACCGTGTAGGTCTTTGACGTCTGTTTTTTCTTCTTGGTGGTGTCTTTCTTTTGTGTCTGTTGGGGCGCCGGCTCAGCCTTTTTCACCTCGGCGGTGCTCTCGACGGGCTGGACCGTGGTGTCGGTGCTCTCGGTCGTCACCGGTGTCTGGGCAAACGTCTCACCCACGGGAGTGACAGGCTGCTGCTCCTCCTCAGATGCCAACTGACGCAGGTTGGGGTCATTCTCCACAGGTGCAGGTGTGGTGTCGGGTGCGACCTCCTCTTTAGGTTTGGCAACCTGCTCGGTCGTCACGATTTTGATGGTGCGTCCGCGACGCAGGGTGCTGATGCCGTTGGTGCTTTTGATCGAAGCGACCGTCACGCCATATTTTTTTGCTATTGACGAGAATGTATCACCCTTTTTTACCTTGTGCCATTTCACCACCTCGGCCGTCTCCCACTCGGTGCTACCGTCTGAGACAACGGGTGTCGTGCCGTCATTGGGCTCAACGACCAGGCGATGGGCATACAGCTCGGCATTGTGCGACAAGATGCTGTCCTCGCTGATGATGTAGCTGTAGATCTGTTGCGAGGGCAATGTGAGCGGGTAGGGCTTGATGTCGCCCGGTATGATGTTCTCTCTATACTGCGGATTGAGCACCTTGATTCCCTCGACAGGTATGTTGAGCACCTCTGAGATCTGGTCAAAGTGTACGCGGTGTGTCACCGTGACGGTGTCGGTGATGATGGGTTTGCGGGCCAGGGCCGGCGAGATGTTGTGCTTGCCATAGTATGTCATCGCGTAGGTTGCGGCGATGAAGCACGGAACGTAGCCGCGGGTCTCGGCCGGCAAGAGATAATAAATGTCCCAAAAGTCTTTTTTACCCGATCCGGCGCGACGTATGGCTTTGTTGATGTTGCCCGGGCCGCAGTTGTAGGCCGCGATGGCCAGCGACCAGTCGTTGTAAATGTCGTAGAGCTGGTGGAGATAGCGGGCGGCCATCTCTGACGATTTGATAGGGACGCGGCGCTCGTCGACAAGCGAGATTATCTCCA
>CAZKYR010000100.1:0-6618 GCA_964557035.1 uncultured Bacteroides sp.
CGAGCAGCCTCACGGCACAATCCTCTCGGTGGGAGGCCAGATTCCCAACAACCTCGCCACACGTCTCGACGAGCAAGGGGTCAACATCCTCGGCACCTCGGCAAAAAGTATTGACAACGCCGAGGACCGTCACAAGTTCTCGGCCATGCTCGACCGTCTCGGCATCGACCAGCCCCGTTGGCGCGAGCTCACCAGCTTTGACGACATCAACAAATTTATCGACGAGGTCGGCTTCCCCGTCCTTGTCCGACCCAGCTACGTGCTCTCAGGCGCAGCCATGAATGTTTGCTCAAACAAAGAGGAGCTCGAACGATTCCTCAAACTCGCCGCCAACGTCTCTAAACAACACCCGGTCGTGGTCACCGAGTTTATCCAAAACGCAAAAGAGATTGAGATGGATGCCGTGGCACGCAATGGCGAGATCATTGCCTACGCCATCTCTGAGCACATCGAGTTTGCCGGTGTGCACTCCGGCGACGCAACCATACAGTTCCCGCCTCAGAAACTCTATGTCGAGACAATGCGACGCATCAAAAAGGTGTCTTCCCAGATTGCCAAAGCGCTCAACATCTCGGGTCCGTTCAACATCCAGTATCTGGCCAAGAACAACGACATCAAGGTCATCGAGTGCAACCTCCGTGCGTCGCGCAGCTTCCCGTTCGTGTCAAAAGTCCTCAAGATAAACTTCATCGACCTGGCCACCAAGATCATGCTCGGAGTCCCTGTTGAGAAGCCTCACAAGTCGCTCTTTGACCTCGACTATGTCGGCATCAAGGCATCGCAGTTCAGCTTCTCGCGTCTGCAGGGTGCCGACCCGGTTTTGGGTGTCGACATGGCATCTACGGGCGAGGTCGGATGTATCGGCGTGGACACCTCCGAGGCGATCCTCAAGTCGATGCTCTCGGTCGGCCATCGCGTGCCGCAAAAAGGGGTACTCCTCAGCACCGGCACTGCCAAACAGAAGGCCGCTATGCTCGATGCCGCCAACCAACTCTATGCCAAAGGCTACAAAATCTATGCCACCGGAGGCACACACCGTTTCCTGAGCGAGAACGGCATCCCCGCCATCCGCGTCTACTGGCCCGACGAAAACGAGGGTCAACCCCGGGCACTAGACCTGCTGCACTCGGGCGAGATCGACCTGGTAGTCAACATACCTAAAAACCTGTCATCCTCTGAGCTCTCCAACGGCTATCGCATTCGACGCGCCGCAATCGACCTCAACGTGCCTTTGCTCACTAACGCACGTCTGGCTTCGGCATTCATCGATGCGTTCACCTCACTCCCTGTCGATGACATTGAAATCAAACCCTGGAATGAATACTGATACCAAAACACTCATCCGCGACGCCGAGTTTGAGGGCGAACGTCCCCTCTTTGCTTCACGTCACCTCACGTTAGAAAACGTCACCATCCATGCCGGCGAGTCGGCGCTCAAAAACTGCGAAGACATCACGGCCATCAACTGCCGCTTTGAGGGCAAGTACCCCTTCTGGCACGTCGACCGGTTTATCATCCGCGACTGCGTGTTCACCCCCGGTGCACGCGCTGCCCTGTGGTATTCGCGCAACCTCGTGATGGAGGATACACAGGTTGATGCACCAAAAATGTTCCGCGAGATGCAGGGACTCACACTTCGCCGCGTCCGCATTCCCGATGCACAGGAGACTCTGTGGCATTGCAAAGACATCACGCTCGAGGATGTCGAGGTCGCAAAGGCCGACTACCTGTTCATGCACTGCGAAGGCATCAACATCAACCGCTATCGTCAGCAAGGCAACTACTCGTTCCAATATTGCAAAAACGTGGTCATCCGCAATGCCAAGATAGACTCAAAGGATGCATTCTGGAACACTCACAACGTCACCGTAATCGACTCTGAGCTCACAGGCGAATATCTCGGCTGGCACTCTCACCACCTCCACCTCATCAACTGCCGCATCTCGGGCACCCAACCCCTGTGCTACTGCCACGACCTGGTGATGGAGAACTGCGAGATTGCCCCCGACGGAGACCTCGCCTTTGAAGAGTCTACGCTCAACGCCGACATCAAAGGCACGGTCACATCTGTCAAAAATCCCACATCGGGACACATCACCGCCGACGGCTTTGGCGACATCATTATCGATGACAACATCAAATCGCCGGCCGACTGCGTCATCACAGTCCGTGACAAAGCATGACAAATGGCAGAGCTTGACGGCAATTCGCGCGGCATCGCACTCATACGCAGCGGCCGTAAGCTGACATTAGGCCAACAACTCAAGCTGACATTGATGCTCAGCGCCCCGGCCATCATGGCCGAGCTGTCAACTATCGTCATGCAATACATCGATGCTGCCATGGTGGGTTCGCTCGGACAGACTGCGGCAGCATCCATCGGTCTTGTCTCCACGACGACGTGGCTCTTCTGGGGGCTGCTGACCTCGGCCGGGACAGGTTTTGCTGTGCAGGTGGCCCATCTGCTCGGCGCATCGCGACGCGACGATGCAAACGCCGTGCTCAGGCAGTCGGTGCTGACAATATTTATTTACAGCACGGTCATCGGACTCATCGGAGCTCTCATCTCCCCTCACCTGCCTCATTGGCTCGGCGCTGACCTGATCATACGCCCCGGTGCCACATCCTACTTCATGGTGTTCGCCCTCTCACTGCCGGTGCTGGGACTCAACTTCTTGTGTGCCTCTATGTTGCGGTGCAGCGGCAACATGCTCGTCCCCGGAGTGGTCAACGTTGTCATGTGCATACTCGACGTGCTGTTCAACATGCTGCTCATCTTTCCCACTCGCGTGGTGACCTTTTGCGACATCTCATTCACCATGCCGGGAGCCGGCCTCGGTGTGCTTGGCGCAGCGCTCGGCACGGCCATTGCCGAGGTGGTGGCGTTGGGGATACTGCTGATCTATCTGTGCAAGCGCAAAGGCGAGCTCTATCTACCCGCTCCGCTGAGACAGTTTAAACTCAAAATCACCACTCTACGCAAAGCACTCAAAATCAGTCTGCCGATGGCCGGTGAGCGCATCGTGTTCTGCTCGGCTCAGATATTGATAACCGTCATCGTGGCACCCCTTGGCAACGCCGCCATCGCCGCCAACGCCTTTGCAATCACCATCGAGAGTCTCTGCTACATGCCCGGATTTGGCATCGCCGACGCGGCCACCGCTCTTGTCGGGCAGAGTCTTGGCGCAGGCCGTCGCGACCTCACACGCAGTTTTGGACGCCTCACCGTTGCCACCGGTGTCGTCGTGATGACCATCACGGGCATCATCATGTATATCTTCGCCCCTGAACTGATGGCAAGCATGACGCCCGACGAGGCCGTACGTGCCCTCGGCATTGAAGCCTTGCGTATCGAGGCTTACACCGAGCCGCTCTATGCCGCCTCGATTGTGGCATACGGCGTATTTGTCGGTGCCGGCGACACACTCATCCCATGCTGCATGAATCTGTTCAGCATCTGGGCTGTCAGGCTGACGCTCGCCTATTTCCTCGCCCCCCACTTGGGCTTGGCAGGCGTCTGGATAGCTATGGCAATCGAACTCAGCTTCAGGGGAATCATCTTCCTGATCAGACTGTTCAGAGAACGTTGGATTAAATCGCCCGACAAAACCGCATCAACCGAATTTGTATTAGATAACCCGACTGAAAATATTGATACTTATGACCTCTGAGTTCAACTTTGACTTGCCCGTCGACCGACGCGGCACATCATCATATAAATGGGACGGCGAGACCGACCGCGACACCCTGCCGCTATGGGTGGCCGACATGGATTTCACGACCGCCCCATGCATCATCGATGCGCTCAAAAAGCGAGTCGAGCATGGCGTTTTTGGATATGTCCGCGTCCCCGACAGCTACTACGACGCCATCACTCGATGGTTTGATACACGCCACAATTGGCACATCAATCCCTCTGAGGTCATCTACACATCAGGTGTCGTGCCCGCCCTGTCGGCCATCATCAAGGCTCTTGTCAGGCCGGGCGAAGGTGTCGCTTTGATGACTCCGGTCTACAACTGTTTCTTCTCATCGGTCCGCAACAACGGTTGCAACGTCATCGACATCCCGCTCACCTACACCGGCACAACCTACAAAATCGACTTTGATTTGCTCGAACAGACGCTCCGTGACAACGCGGTGCCTATGTTGCTGCTATGCAACCCTCACAACCCCTGCGGCCGCGTATGGACTCGCGACGAGCTGACGCGGGTAGCCGAGATATGCCGCCGTCTCAACGTCATCGTTGTCTCAGACGAAATACACTGCGAACTCGTCATGCCGGGCTACAGCTACACCCCGATGGCCACCGTGATGCCCGAGTGCATCAGCTGCGTGTCACCCTCAAAGGCATTCAACACCGCCGGCCTGCAAATTGCCAACATCATCGTCCCCGACCCGGCACAGCGCACCCGCATCGACCGCGCCATCAACATCAATGAGGTGTGCGATGTCAACCCGTTTGGTGTCGTTGCCCTCGAGGCGGCCTATTCGCCCGACGGTCTCAGATGGCTCGAGGCGCTGATTGACTACATCGCGGGCAACTATCGCTTCATGGTCGGGTATTGCGCCGAACACCTCCCCGATTATCCCGTGTGCAAACTCGAGGGCACCTATCTGGCATGGATGGATATCGAGGCGTGCGGTCTCAACGCATCGCAGCTCGAGCATCGCCTCGTCGACCGTGTAAAATTACACCTCAATGCCGGCAGCATGTATGGCGACGACAACTTCATCCGCTGGAATCTCGCCTGTCCGCGCCAACGGCTGGCCGAGGCCCTCAAACGCTTCACACACTTTGTGCGTCATGAATGAGACCCCGATTTTTGACCGCTCGCGGCGGCTTTTGGGCGACAACGCGATGGAACGGATAGCTAACGCCAAAGTGATTATTTTTGGCATTGGGGGCGTCGGCAGTTGGTGTGCCGAGAGCCTTGTCCGCACCGGGGTGCGACACCTCACACTCGTCGATGCCGACACCGTCAGTGTCACCAACATCAACCGCCAGGCACCCGCATCGATAAGCTCTGTCGGCAAACCTAAGGCTCAGGTGATGCGCAACCGGCTGGCCGACATAAATCCCGACGCCGACATACAGGTCGTCAACGACCTCTACACCGCCGCGACAGCCGCCGACTTTGACCTGTCACAGTATGACTATGTCATCGATGCCATCGACAGCCTGCGCGACAAAGCGCTCCTCATCATCAACGCCACCTCAACACGCACGCGACTATTCTCAAGCATGGGAGCTGCACTCAAAACCGACCCGACACGCATACAGGTCGGATGGTGGACCGACGTCAAAGGGTGCCCTCTGGCCGCCGCGTTGCGCCGCCGGTTCAAACGCGACGGCATCGGCCCGCGGCGACGGTTCAAATGCGTCTTCTCAGACGAACTCGTCCCCAACCTCGGCGACAGCATCGACATGCCGCACGACACCGATGCCGTCATCGACAAAGCACAGATCAACGGCTCGCTCATGCAAGTCACAGCCACCTTCGGCCTGATTCTATCGTCGCTTGTCATCAACGACCTCGCCAAAAAATAAGAAGAGTGTCTGACAAAAAACCGGGCCTGATAAAATCAGACCCGGCGCAAGCTGTGAATAGAAAGCGGGCAGCAGCCCTATTAATTATACACGGAGGAGAGGTTATACGGGAGTATGCTCATATTTGAGCGTCATGGTCGTGCGGTCGCACACATCATGCGGGCCAAAGAATTGGATCGGGCCCGGATAGGTGTAGCGTGTATTCTTAGCCCAGTCAGTACGCTCTGACGCGAAGTGGCGGAAGGGTGCTCCGTGCAGGTCGACAAGCGCTTTTTGTATCACCGGTTTCATCTCGCCGTTGCGACGCTCCATATTCATCATCATCGTGATGGGGATACCGCCGGCAATCCATTCGGCTGCCGGAGCAATCAGATTGCGCACAGATGACATGTAGCCTGTCTTGCCCTCTGCAATCAGCAAAGCGGCATTGCGACCGAGCGCGTAGCAATAGTCAGCGTCAAGATTTGACGGGTCTGAGCAACGTCCCTCATAGCCAAAGAAGTGGTGCTGCGAAGCGAATTTGCCTTTATATTGGCCTGCAGCTTTCATCTTCACCAGGCGGCGACGTACCATCTCTGAGAGTAGCTTCTCGGTCTCGATGAGCGACACCTGCACATTGCCGTGAGGATCGCGGTCGAGCATCAGCTGACGTGCCACATTGTCGGGGAGAATTGAGAGCGACTCAGCACCTTTGTCCGACAGGTGCTCGAGGAGATATTGCTTTTGTACATCCGCACTCATCTGGTTGAATGTCGGTGCTCCTGCCAAAACATCATTGATCTCGGCAATGAGCGATTTAAAGGCCGGGATGAACTCGATCAAGCCCTCGGGAACCAGAACGGTACCATAGTTGAGACCGCTCTCTGCACGCTCGGCAACGATCTCGGCAATATAAACGGCGATGTCGCGCAGGGTCATGTTCTTGGCCTCAACCTCTTCTGAGATGATGCAGATGTTAGGCTGTGTCTGCAGCGCACACTCAAGGGCGATGTGAGATGCCGAACGACCCATCAGCTTGATGAAGTGCCAATATTTGCGTGCCGAGTTACAGTCACGCTGTATGTTAC
>CAZKYR010000101.1:0-6570 GCA_964557035.1 uncultured Bacteroides sp.
TCGGGGTTGCCCATGCCATAGAGACAGGAGACGGACGAGACGACGATGACATCCTTGCGTCCCGAGAGTAGAGCCGACACTGTCGAGAGCCGCAGCTTCTCTATCTCATCATTTATCATGAGATCCTTTTCGATATATTTGTCGACGCTCGGGATGTATGCCTCCGGCTGGTAATAGTCATAGTAAGACACGAAATACTGCACGGAGTTGTCGGGGAAGAAATTCTTGAACTCCCCGTATAGCTGGGCAGCCAGTGTCTTGTTGTGGCTCAGGATGAGTGTAGGCTTGCCGGTCCGCGCAATGACATTTGCCATTGTGAAGGTCTTGCCCGAGCCTGTGACACCGAGCAGCGTCTGAGCCTTCTCCCCGGCATTGATGCCATTCACAAGCTGGTCAATAGCCTGCGGCTGGTCACCTGTAGGTTTATATAATGAGGACAGTTGGTAATTCATAACTTACAAAGGTACGAAAAAATAACGTTATATCCTCATGGCCTGAAGAAAAAATACAAGTCAGATTGCAACGCTCATTATATTTCCTTAACGCACGGCAAACGCCGGTTCGAGAATATGCAAACCCAATGCGGTTTCAATCTTGAAAATTGTTTCTATACTGAGATTCTCTGAGCCTTTAAGCACCCGGGATACGTATTGCTGTGAGCAGCCCATGCGTTCAGCAACGTCTTTCTGGGTCATCCCCAGCTCCTCCATCTTGTCGAGCATCATCATGGCTATTTTTTGAGAATAACGCAGCCATTCCTTATTTGCCTGACGTCCCAATGCCTTCTCTCTCCATTGTGATGGAGTGGAGGATCTGTAAGCAGATAGCCTGTCTTGTATCTCTTTCATAGCCAATATAATTATAGTTCTGCAATATATTCAATGAAACTCTCGTCGTCAATGATTTTCTCATCAAGAAGAAAATTCCTGACTTTTTCTATTTTGGCAAGTTCTATTGCTGTGTGTTCACGCTCCTGCATCGTTGCAGTAAGTTTTATCGCACCACCGGTAACAACATACACACCTTTTGCCATTTTGATTGCATAGATTCTTAACCAAGAAGTACGACCCACAAGATTTTTCAAACGAGCCTTCTCCTTGCCTAACAGACACTCCGCGATTCGGCTGTTGTTCAATGGACGGAATATCAAGTCAAGATTTGCCTCCGGGGATATGTCCATTATTATAGCTTCAAGTTTCTTACTGTCGTCAATGGTGCGGGTTATTGCGTCATTGATATTCGTGATTTTGAAATAGTTTTCCAAGTCTTTTGAATTGGCCTTGAAAAAACTCCGTAGCCAAGCCACGTCGTTCCACCGGTCAAATAGGGAATACAGGACATTATCCTTATCTCCATCATATCTGACTGCCCAAAGCCGTCCATCTTCTGTTATATCTGCAAAGTTACGAAACTTTTATCATATATACAACTTATAGGTTGTATTTGTTGAAAGAACTTTGATATTTCTTAAATCGGCTCGGTTAATACGGGTCAGCGGGCGCGCGACAGGTCGGTGCCGGCGGGAGACTGGAAGATTCTGAGACCGAAGTGGTTGACGACGGCAAACACGTGGTCAAAAATGTCTGCCTGGGTTTGCTCATATTCGTCCCAGACCGTGGTTGACAAGAAGAAGTAGAGCTCGATGGGCAAACCTTGTGCATCCGGTTGCAGTTGTCTAACCATCAACAGCAGGTCGTGTCTGACAAGCGGATGCTCGCGTAGCCATCTTGTCAGATAGCGTCGCAACAGTTGCAGATTCCCTTTGCCTGTGGCATCGGCTGCCTCCTCGTCGCTCAGCAGCCCCAATTCGCGAAGATGTGCAATCTCGGCCGGCTCAAGAAAGCGCGCTGTGTTAAGGTCGATGTTTATGCTGCGCGACACCCGTCGGGCTTTGTCGTCGCGCATAGGCTCATAGTTGCGAAATGAGTCGGAGATGAGTTTGTAGGGCGGGATGGTGGTGACCGAATTATCCCAGTTCTTGACTTTGACAGTTGTGAGCGAGATGTCAAGTACCTCGCCGTTGGCATCGCTGCCGTTGCAGATGATCCAGTCGCCCCGCTGCAGCATGTTGTTGGCTGTGAGTTGCACCGAGGCTACCAGACCGAGAATCGTGTCTTTGAATACCAGCATCAGCACTGCCGCCGATGCGCCTAAGGCGGTGAATATAGCCAGCGGCGAACGTCCCACAAGCAGGCTGACGGCGATGATGAACCCGACTGCGAAGGTGACAATCTTGAGCATCTGGAAGACCCCTTTGATCGCATACACCTTGAGTGTCGGACGGGCCGCAAGCGCGTCATAAAAGTTTTGTATCAATATCACTATCACACGCACCCCGGCTCCGATGATATAGAATCGCGTGAGCAGGTAAATCCAGTTGAGGCCGCCGCTGTCGAGCGTGAACCAGCGCGGCATTACCATAGCGACAACCAATGCGGGGGTGAGTTGCGAGATGGCGCGTAGGATGCGGGGTGTGAGCAGGTCGTCATCCCATGTCGTGGCGGTGTGGCCGATGATGTTTTCTATTATCTTGAGAATGCCCAGTGTGATGTAATAGCCGACGACACTGATGGCTATGACCGCAAAAATGAGCGCAGTCACAATCAGGGCGTCGGGCGAGCCTTGGAGATGTGAAATAATCAGGTCGTGAAGTTTGTCGAGCATGATGCGGTGTCGGGCAAGTGCCCGTTTTTTTGAGATGTGAGTGATAATCTGTGCAAAGTTAAGAATTTTGTGGCGATTGCGCGACTGCGTCTGTTAAAATTGCAAAAAGTTGTACACAGTTGTGTTGACCGTTGGCATGGGTAAAGAAAATTGCGTAACTTTGCACACTTGTTGCACGGTGTCGGCCGGTTGGCAGGCAGTGTGCCGATTGAAAGAGAGTATGTTACACAGTCCGTTAGGTTATCTGAGACGATTGACCGCGTGCGCCTTTGTGTTGTGCGCGGGCGTTGTGCCGTCGTTGGCCGGCGACAATATCACTGAGTCGGAGCGTAGCGTCCAACTCAACGAGGTGTCGGTGACGGCGGTCAAGACCGGCACGAGCCTCGATGACCAACCGTTGTCGTCGACAGTGGTGACTGCCGACGAGATCGTCAATGACAACATCGTCAACATTCGTCAGGTGAGCGAGATGGCGCCCAATGTCTACATGCCGCGATACGGCTCGCGTATGACCTCGTCAATCTATGTCCGCGGCCTCGGTGCGCGCATCGACCAACCTGTCGTGGGACTCATCATAGACAACGTCGCCGTCCTCAATAAGGATAACTATGACTTTGACATACCCGACATCGAGCGCATTGAGATTTTGCGCGGCCCGCAGAGCACCCTTTATGGCCGCAACACCATGGGAGGTGTCATCAATGTGACGACGCTGTCGCCGATGAGATGGCAGGGTGTGAGATTCAGTGCCGAATATGCCACCTACAACACGGCGAGGGTGTCGGCCGGGGTGTATGGCAAGTTGCGCAACAATCTCGGCATGTCGCTGTCGCTCGCCTACAATCGCTCGGACGGACACTATGTCAATCTTTTTAACGGCGCCAAGACTGATGCCGAGCAAGGTTGGCGCGCATCGTGGCGCACGGTGTGGCGGCCATTGCGCAAGGTGACTGTCGACAACTCGGCGTCACTGACGGTCAACCGGCAGAGCGGATACCCGTATACCTCAGTCCCCACGGGTCAGATCAACTACAATGACACTTGCTATTACCGGCGTACGGGCATCCTTGAAGGCTTGACGGTCAAGTATGTCGGCGACCGGTGCACGGCATCGGCGGTGACCGGGTTCCAGTATATCGATGACGACATGACGCTCGACCAGGATTTTTTGCCGGTCGACTATTTTACGCTCACACAGCGTCGCCGCGAGTGGGCGTTGACCGAGGATGTCGTCGCCAAAGGTTACAAAGGGGCGTACAGGTGGCTCGGGGGTGCCTTCGCATATTACAAACGGCAGAATATGCATGCCCCGGTGACATTTTTTGACTATGGCATATCAGAGTTGATCGAGAAACATGTCAACACCGGCGATGATCGCTACCCCTTGGTGTGGGATGAGCGCAACATGGTGTTAGACAGTCGTTTTGTGCAGCCTGTACATGGTTTGGGCGTGTACCATTCAAGCTCATATTCGTGGAAAGGATTTGACGCATCGGTCGCGCTGCGTCTCGAGTATGAACGCACATCGATACACTATCGGTCGGCTACAAATACCTCCTACTCGGTCTATGACATGACCGGGAGTGAGCCCACACTCTTTGCCCACCGCGACATCAACATCGACGATACAGGCAAACTCCACCAAAATACGTTGCAGCTGTTGCCACGATTCACGTTACAATACGCGACACGGGCCGGAAATCTCTATTTTTCGGCTGCCAAAGGTTATAAATCAGGCGGATATAACACGCAGATGTTCTCTGACGTGCTTCAGCAGGATTTGATGGCCGAGCTTGGCGTCGCCCGAAAATATGCAGTCGACCAAATCATCACCTACAAGCCCGAGAAAAGCTGGAATTACGAAGTGGGCGCGCATCTTAACTTTTTTGGTGGCAAGCTGTCGGCCAACGGTGCACTGTTCTATATCGACTGTGTCGATCAGCAGATAACGATGTTTCCCGACGGCACCACCACGGGCCGCATCATGGCCAATGCAGGCAAGACGCGCAGCATGGGTGTCGAGTTTGCCGCCACATGGCGCCCACTTGAGACGCTGACCGTTCGAGGGTCTTATGGCTACACAGATGCGAGGTTTGTCGATTTTAACAACGGACGCGAGGATTTTGCAGGCAAGCGAGTGCCCTATGCTCCCGCCCACACGCTTTTTGCCGGGGCGTCCTATTCGCAAGGATTGTCTGCCTGCAAATGGCTCGACCGCATCGTTTTTGACCTGTCGGTGCGCGGGGTGGGGGACATCATGTGGGATGAGGCCAATCTGGTCAGTCAACCCTTCTACGCGTTGCTCGACGCTCAGGTCAGATTTGAGTGGCAAGACATTTCGCTTGCCCTGTGGGGCGACAACATCACTTCAACATCATACGACACCTTTTACTTTGTGTCGATAGGCAATGCTTTTTTGCAGCGCGGACGGTCGGCAACCTTCGGTGCGACATTGCGCGTAAATTTCACGACAAATAATTAAAAACATCAGATATGAAATCTTCCAAAATCGTTATGTGCGGCGTGGCCGCCCTCGGCATCTTCGCCGCATCATGTTCAAAAAACGAGCCCGAGCTCCGCACCGACACCAATGTGCGTGCTTTTGCCCTTGTGACCGACAAAGCGACCGGCGAGTCGCACTATGACTCTGACATGCGCATGGTCGTGTCGACCGAGTATTACAGCCGCAAGATGGGTGTCAATATCACGGACGTCAATGTGGCAGGGCGCGAGCTCAGCTTCACCGTCAAAGAGGCAGCCACCACAGTCACCAGCGAAGGGACTATGGTACTCAAGGCAGCCGACATCGCTGTCGGGTCAAATGTCATCAACACATTTGTATGCAACAGCTTTGGCCGCATCGGTGCGACCGGTCAGACCCAGGCCATCTACACGACACAGTTCAATGTCGACAATGCATGGGATGTGCGTATTGTGGAAAACAGCGCGCGTCTGTTTGGCAAAACGGTGATAGAGACAATCGGTCAGAGCGGAGCATATTCGACTTATGAACCTGAGTATGCGCTGCGATTTAATGTCGAGACCATGAAGGCCGACCTTTTTATCTACAATGCCAAATTTGACCCGGCGATGCCTCAGTCGTTTGACATGGTGTTTGGCGAAATCCCCTTTGCGATGAATCAGAACGGCTACTCATTGGGCGTCGAGAAACTGGTGCCGACAATCGGTGATAAACCCTACGAGCGCTATGAAATAACCGACCTCGTCATCACAGGCAATTTCCTCTCCAACACCATGACTGTCAGCTTCACATGTGCCGGCCGCTACAAAGCCAACGCGCTTGTCGGCCCATACATCGTGGCTCAGCCGTGAGACATGTGTGGATGTCAATGATGAGACAGTGTAGAAAACTTTTTTGTTGCAAATCTTAAAAAACTTTAAAGTTTATGCTCGTTTTTCATCAAAAAATTTCTAACTTTGCGGTCAGAAAGCCATGAAATGCATTTTTCAAAACAATCAGGTGCGTAAACATCTGATTTACATATGATTTTGAATTACAACCTCCGGCATGTGCGGGGGCTGCATTTCTGTTTTTTGTAGAAACGAAGCAATATAACAACAAAATATGATAACGTTAGGTATCTTTGGAATCGAGAACAATGCCCTGCTCGCCATCGTAGCACTTTTGACAGGCGTTGCCTTGGTGGCACTTGCGATGTGGATTGCGGGATTGATTTCTCCCCGTTCTTACAATCCGCAGAAGGGTGAGGCATATGAATGTGGTATACCGACGCGCGGTGTGTCTATGACACGCTTCAGTGTCGGTTATTATTTATTTGCCATTCTCTTTTTGATGTTTGATGTCGAGACCGTGTTCCTCTATCCTTGGGCAGTGCGTGTTCAGGATCTGGGAGTGCAAAGTCTGTTGAGCATCGGTGTGTTTTT
>CAZKYR010000102.1:0-6464 GCA_964557035.1 uncultured Bacteroides sp.
GGCGCGCTCCTTGTGGATGCAGCATCGGCCGGTGTGCTTTGAGTCGCGGGGACTCAGTTTGATAGGGAGGCGGTCGATCTCCTCCACCAGTGACTCTTCTTTCCACAGCTTGACGAGCTCTTTGAGCAGCCTGTGGCGAACAATCATGATATTATTTTTGATTGCCATATGTGCTTGATGTGATTGGTCTTATCAGACTATAATTCTTGTTTATGTCGTGTTTGCGACTGCAAAGGTACGCAAAAAAAACGAGAGTATGCCCGATAATATGTTAATTCACCAATGTGTGAATTAACCGTCGCTCTATCACATCGCTCCTTTTAAGCGCTGTAGCTGTTGAAGTGCACCCGTTCGGGCTTCCATTTGTCCATCGGGGCATGTTCGTCGGCCGGATAGCCGATGGGGATGAGGTTAAACGGCGTGACTGACTGAGGAATGTCGAGCAGATGTCTCACCGGTTCGATGCGGTCGGCATGAGGATAGAGACATGTCCACACACCCCCTAAACCGAGGGCATGCGCCGCAAGCAACAGATTCTCTGACGCGGCCGACAGATCTTGCTCCCAGAGCACGCTGTCATCACCCTCAAGAAAACGCTCGCTGTTGCCGCACACCACAATCGCCAAGGGGGCGTGTGCCGCCATCTTGGCGTAGGGGAGGGCCTCCGCCAGCTCGGCGAGCAACTTCTTGTCGTCAACCACTACAAACTCCCACGGCTGACGGTTGACGCCGCTTGGCGCACTCATGGCCGCGCGTAACAGAGCCTCGACTTGCTCGGGTGAGACACTCTTGTCAGTAAACCGGCGCACGCTCGTGCGCGTGATGATGTTGTTATATGCCTGATTATTAATATCCATATCGTTGTCAATTTATTCACTCAATCTAACGCCTATGCCGGGCAAATTGTTGAGCGTCACACGGCCATTCACAATCTTCATCCCCTCAAAACGGTCGTTGGCGATGAGGAGGTTGCCGTCGAGGTCAACCCAGTCGGCCATTGGCGCTAACTGTGCAGCCGCCGACACTGCACACGAGGTCTCGGTCATGCATCCGATCATCACCTTCATCCCCAGTCCGCGCGCCAGCACGGCCATGCGGTAGGCATCGTGCAGACCGCCGCTCTTCATCAGCTTGATGTTGATGCCGTCATATGCCTGTGACAGCGCCGGGACATCAGCCGAGGTTTGCACCGCCTCATCAGCTATGATCGGCAGCGGCGACCGCTCTTTGAGCCATGCGTGACCCTCGAGGTCGCTCTTGTCCATCGGTTGCTCGACAAACAGCACATTGCGGTCGGCCAGCCAGAGGATGTTCTCGAGCGCTTCCTCGCGGCTGTGCCAACCTTGGTTGACATCGACACAAATGGGACGGTCGGTGCGCGCACGGATAAACTCTATCAGCTCGCGGTCGCCGGGCACGCCCATTTTCACCTTCAGGATGCTGTAGGGCTCAGACTCGGCCAATTTGCGCTCGAGCTCCTCGGGCGTGTCGTTTGAGATAGTATAAGATGTGCATGGCGCATCAGACGCATCGAGCCCGTAGATCTGATGCCACTGACGCCCCATCATCTTGCCGGTGAGGTCGTGCAGGGCTATGTCGAGTGCGGCTTTGGCCGCGCGGTTGCCCGGTGCCAACGAGTCGAGATACTCGTGTATCTTTTCAAACGCAAACGGGTCGGACAGCCGTCCGGCATCCACTTTTGACAAAAACGACATCACTGACTCGACCGATTCGCCCAAATAAGGAGGCATCGACGCCTCGCCAAACCCTGTGACCGAATCGATCGTCACCTCGACCTGCACTCCGGGCGTGGTTGTTCGCGACATCGATGCTAAGTTGAACGCATGTCGCAGCTGCAGTTCGTAAGGAAAATAGCGCAGCACGACACCTGAGCCGGTGCGCTCTGACGGTTGCTGAGCCGTGACTCTCAAAGTCATCACAATCAACAGTGTCAGGAAAAAGTATCTTTTCATAAACTTCATTTTTTTGCATCAATCTTCAATGATTCTCGGTTGGCATGATAAAACCGCCGATTTCAACCACAAATATATCAATAATTTTTTGAACTTCGTGTGAGCCGGGTGTTGATAAAGTCGCGTAACACAAAAAAAGCTCCCGCCTCGGTCGGGGCGGGAGCAGATGGGGTGAGACGCGGCTGTTCGCGCGGATGTCAGAGCATCACTTTTGTGGTCTTTTGGCCTTGACGGCGGATGTAGAGACCGTGTGAGGGGTTGGCCACGCGGATGCCCTGCATGTTGTAGTACTCAACGGGTGCGTCGGACGGGGTGGTGTCGATTGCCTCAACTGACGACTGACCGCCTGCGAGCTTGCCGATGCGTGCGAATCCATGAGTGATGATGTCGAGATCCTCTTTCTCTTTTGAGGTTGATGGGTCTTGCGAGTAGCTCTCCTTGACGTTGTCAAACATCGAGGGGTCGTAGGGGGTGCAAGAGTGCGCACTCGAGCCATAGATGTCGACAACCATCACGCCGATGCCGTAGGTTTTGATATACTCCTCGGTGATGCCGAGGTCGGCGAGCGGGAATTTGTACTCGTAGAAGGTGTGATCGCTGTCTTTGCCGCCAAGTTTTGAGATTTGGGTTTTGAGGTCGGCAAAACCCTCGTTGCCGGTGAGGATGGCGGGGTCATAGCGAAATTCGGCCGGACCCCAGATTTGCTCGATTGATGAGAGCAGACCGTCGTCATAGCCATACACGATGCCGTGGCTTTTGCATGAGGCGGGATCGTTGTAGTCAAATTTCCCTGACGCGTTGGGAACAAAGAGACCGGGGTTGCCCACGCCGGGCTTTGTCGAGCCCAGGAAGAGGCAGTCCATGCCGTTGTCAAAGGTGGTGTATTTTTTGTCAAACCACACCGATGCGTCGTTTGTAAGAGTTCCGTCGCATGCTTTGTTGGGGTCAAGGTCAAAGGCAATCATCAGTTTGCCGTCCATGTTATAGGGCTTTGACTCGCCGGGTTGATATCCCTCGCCATACTGGTCATACACGGTGTAGACATATTGTACGCCCAGGTAGAGGTTGGTGTTGTCGTATGCTGCATACACCGAGTAGGTGTCAACGACCGGACGCTCGTGGATGCCTTTGATGGCCATGCACACGTCGCGTGCGACACCTTGGGCGATGAGCTCATCGTCAGTCCAGTGGCTCAGTGCGCCACATTTTTGACCGCCGGTGACGTTGATGGTCTTGTTTGAACCCACTTTGCCGTCGGGGTTGACTTTGTAGTAGTCGGTGATGAGATATTTGCCCTGTGCAAACTCGCCCCCCTGGGGAGGGGTGACGGGTACAACCGGGTCATCGCCACCGCTGGTCACGATCTGGCCGCCGCAGTCGTATGTAGCCTCATTGACATATTTCAGGTCTTTGGTCTGAGGATTGCCATTGTTGGAGAAAATGATTAAGGTGGGCACTTTGCCGTCGGGTGCGGTCCATTTCCACAGGTCGCCGTCCTGAGTCATGGCGTCGCCGGGCCATGTGCCTGATTGGGTACAGTTGCCCGCGTCGCTCCAGGCCCACACGCAGGGTTTACTCCAGTTAGAGGTGTTTTTGAGATAGACTGTGTATTCCTCGGCAAACACAGACAGTCCTAAAATCATGGCAAACGCCATTAACAATAATTTTTTCATTGATAAGTGATTTGGTAAGTATGATAGAAATATTTGCGGTCACAAAGATACTTATTATCTTGCAAATATTAAAACAGTCCGGTAATAAAAACTCACGGCTGTCCAATCATACTTACCTATATACTTACCTATATTAGCGGCTTATATGCCGAGAGGAACGAAGTTTGAGAGTGGATTGTCGGGCGTTGCGCCCTCCATCATCTTACGGCTGAAGGTGAATGAAGCGGCGTTGTCGTCGGTGACGACCGAGAGCAGGGCCGGACCTTTGGCGGCAAGCCATCGCTGCATCGTGGATTCGAGGTCGGCGGGGTCATCAACGGTCCACGCCTCAAAGCCGATGGCTTTTGCCATCTCGCCAAAGTCGGGATTGTGAAGATCGACCTCTGAGGGCTTAAAGCCGGCAAGCTCCATTTCCCACTTCACGAATGCGAGTGTGCGGTTGTCAGCAACCAGAATCTTGACAGGGAGATTGTACTGTATGATCGTCAGCAAATCTCCCATCAACATGGTGAGGCCACCGTCGCCGCTGACCGAAATCACCTGACGGTCGGGACAGGTGACGGCTGCACCGATAGCTTGTGGCATCGCATTGGCCATCGACCCGTGCATAAAGCTGCCGATCATGATGCGGTCATCGGCCGGCTCGAGATAGTGTGCCGTCCACACGTTGTTCATGCCGGTGTCGACGGTGAAAATCGCGTCCTTATCGGCCAATCGGTTGAGGGTGTCAAATACAAACTCGGGGCGAACGCTCCCCTTTGTTCCCGGATTTTTGACAGGCTCTTGCAATTTTGCCACGATTGTCGAATAGTCGGCGAGCGCTTTAGTCAGGTGCGTGGTGTCTTTCTTTTCATCCAGTTTAGGCATCAATGCATCGATGAAAAGCCCTGCATCGGCACGTACGCCATAGTCGGTGTGCCAGTGGATTCCGATGTTCTCGGCTTTCACGTCAACCTGGATTATTACTTTCCCCTTGGGCATCATCGGACTGTAAGGATAGTTGGTGCCGATCACGAGAATCACGTCCGAGCGCTCGAGCGCGTCCGAGGCTGCCCAGGTGCCTAAATATCCGATATGTCCCACATAGTTGGGTGAATTTTTGGTGAGTTCGAGTTGGCTCTTATATGTAGTAACGAGGGGCGCTTTGAGCTTGGCGGCGAGTGCGGCGATTTTGTCGGGCACTTTTGCGGCGCCTGAGCCTGCAAAAATTGTCACAGAGGAGGCATTGTTGAGCACCTCGGCACACTTTTCGATCTCTTCATCGGTGGGTGAGTATAAACGACGGGTGATGAGTGGCGCAGCTATTGAGCCTGTGGGTACCGGTTCGCCATTGATGTCACCCGGGATGGCGACAACAGCGACGCTGCGGCGCGACACAGCCTCCTGGATTGCGGCTTGTATCATTGTCGGCACCTGTGCCGGACTCACCGCCATCTCATTGTAGATGCTGCAATTCTCAAAGAGTAATTCGGGCTTTGTCTCTTGAAAGTATTGAGTGCCGAACATCGACGACGGACATGTCGAGGCAATCGCGAGCACCGGTGCTGATGAGCGTTTGGCGTCATACAGGCCGTTGATAAGATGCACATGCCCCGGACCGCTGCTGCCTGCGCATACGGCGAGACGTCCCGTGAGCTGTGCCTCGGCCGAAGCTGCAAAGGCAGCCGTTTCTTCATGACGGACATGTATAAACTTGATTCGTCCATCTTTTGATATCGCATCCGTCAGGGCGTTCAGACTGTCGCCGGTGATGGCATATATGTTTTTCACTCCGGCATTGGCCAGTGTGTCGACCAAGAACTGTGACACATTTTGTTGAGGGGCGGTATTTTTCATTTCTTATGCTTTTTCCTGGAATAATTTCTTATGCTTTTTTCTTGAATAGTTGACAAATTTGACCGTGGAATTGTTTATAGGGCGGCCAAAAAAATGTAAATTTGCATAAGGGCTGATGTCAATGCGCACTCGTGCCGCAGATGTACAGACCTGAGAGAAAAGTCGCCAAAACAACGATTGACCGAATGGAGACAATAAAAATATCAAGCTATCGATCGCCGGCAGGAGAAATGCGCCTCGGTTCTTACGGCGATAAAATCTGCATGTGCGATTGGGCCGGCTCGAGACGTCGCGACACCATCGACCGCCGCATTTGCCGGCAACTCAATGCCCGATATGTTGAGGGAACGTCTGACATAATCGACCTTACTGTCGCGCAGCTCGCCGAATATTTTGCCGGAAAACGCCGTGAGTTTACCATACCTTTGGTTTTTACCGGCACCCCATTCCAGTGTAGCGTCTGGTCAGAGTTGATGAATATCCCTTATGGCACCACCATCTCTTACGCCGAGTTGGCGCGACGGATCAACAATCCAAAGGGGGTCCGTGCGGTTGCGTCGGCCAATGCCGTCAACCCGACTTCGATTCTGGTGCCATGTCATCGCGTCATCGGGAGCGATTGCCGTCTCACCGGATATGGCGGCGGTCTTGCGGCCAAGGAGTATCTGCTTTCACTCGAAGCACGCGTGATGCGCGATAAATGACCACCGTGACATTGCCGTTGTCCACCCCTGTGATACTCTTGTGAAACGCCGGTTTAAAAAAAACAGCGAGGGCGCATCATGACTGAGATGATGCACCCTCGTGTCTGTTTTGAGGTAGCGGGCGTTATGCCTCGGCAATAGGTTTGACGTTGATGAAACGACGGCCTTCTTTGCCGCTGGTGAACTCAACAACACCGTCAATGAGCGCGTAGAGAGTGTGGTCTTTGCCCATGCCTACGTTGAGGCCGGGGTGATGCACTGTGCCACGCTGACGTTTG
>CAZKYR010000103.1:0-6353 GCA_964557035.1 uncultured Bacteroides sp.
TAGCCGCCGTCGCTGAGATAAAAACCGCGGTTGTAATCGTCGCCAAACGTCGGCACAATCACACCCGAGGCATATTTGTCCGAGAATGGGAAATAGCCAAACGGCACAGCTAACGGCAAAGGCAGGCCGGCCAAGACCATGTAGGCAGGTCCGGTGACAATGTTTTTGCCCGGCTGCACTTTTGCTTTTGTCAATTGGAGATAGAAGTGAGGACACTCGTGGTCGTCACAAGTGGTGTAGCGACCGTTCTCGATATAATAGACGTCATCCTCAGTCTTTTTGGTCACGCCGCCGGTCAGATAGCCTTCCCCCTGCTGAGTGACCACATCGGTGATATATCCGCGACGCGTCTTGAAGTTGTAGCGCATCGTCTCGGTCTCATAAGTCGTGCCTCCCTCCTCGAAAACGGGCTCGCCGACGACCTCACCGACCGAGTCGGTCCGACCGACGGCATACACTTCGCTGCGCTGCAGGTCGAGCTCGATCTCAGCCGCATCGAGCTTGAGGTCTCCATAAGTCACTTTGCCGTCGCCATACATCAATGCCGTCTCGCGTCCGAGCATGATGAGCGAGTCGGTAGCCGAGAACACGACCTGGTTGTCAAGGTCGACTTTTTGGCGTCTTATCCGCGACGGCAGGGTTGCCGAAGCGACCGGCGCGACAGTGTCGACAGGTAACATCGTGTCAACAGGCGCAATCGTGTCCAAAAGCAGTGTCGTGTCGCCACGCGCCACCGTATCATTCAAGGCGAGCGTGTCACCATATACAGCCGAGTCATGACGTGCGACAGGCAGTGAGTCAGACGCAGACACAGCATCAAACTCATCGGTCCTGACCGGCAGAGGCCGAGACAACATCGCCAGAGCCACAGTCACAAACAGCAATAAAAATATATAGAGGCGAGACAATCTCACTATCGTTTCAATTTTACAAAATGCAAATTTACGCATTTTTTGCGAGACATTCCCCCGATGACCCGCAAAAAGTATGTGGAGCGCATTTTTGTATAATTTAAAAAAAAAGATTATCTTTGCGCAAATATGTCAGGCAAACGATTGCCCGCAAGCGAGCATCTTATTTAACACACAAAATATCAAACATTTATGAAAAAAAGTATTTATGCAGTCCTTGGTCTCGTACCCATGATGCTGGCATCGTGTGGCGGTTCGTCGGGCGAGACAGCTCAAAGCGGCTACTATGACAGCGTCGAGTACCTCCCCGTGCAGCTTGAGAACGACGGCGACTGGTCGTTTGTCTCTCCCTCAGGCGAAATCGCGCTCGAGGACGAGTTCAAGTCAGAGTGCACCGTGACACCCGTTGTCAACGGCTACTTCTCTGTCAGGGACAAAAACGGTCTCACCGTCTACAAGTTTGACAAACGTCCTGAGGTTGTCGGCGACCTCGAGAACCTGGTGGCAGCCGGATGCTTTGAGGATGATGTTATGCCCGTCACCCGCAAACTCGAGCGCATCAACATCGTCAACAAGAAAGGCGAATCTATTGCTGTCCTCGAGCCCGTCAACGGCAAAGAGATTGTCAGCTGTGACGCATTTTACAGCAACGGCATGCTGCAATTCTACACCGAGGACAACAAACATGGCTTTGTCGACACCAAAGGCGAAGTCGTGATTGCTCCGACATGGGATGGCGGCACATCTTTCGCACTCAACGGATATGCCGCTGTGTATAAGACCAACGATGACGGCTCGCTCAAATGGTCGATTATCGACAAAAAAGGCGAGATCGTCACATCGCTCAAAAAAGGCTATGACTACAACAGCATGTACAAAAAATCGGTCATGGTCAGCGACGGCTCGCGCTATGGCATCATGAACTTTGACGGCGAAGTGCGCAAACTCCCCGCAAAATATACCATGGTTGGCGACTGGAACGATGATTACATCCTCGTGGCAACAGACTACTCATCATGGGGCGTAGTTAAGAACAACGACAATTTTGACGTTGTCATCAAGCCCAAATACGAGGACCTGGACTTTGCCGGTGACAAATTCCTCGCTAAGAAAGGTGACAAAGACTATATTCTCCTTGACACCAAGGGTGAGCGTGTAAGCGAATTTGACGACTGCGACGGTGTCAACTACATCAACTCAAAATGGCAGTTTATCATCTCTGACGGCCGTGAGTTGTATTTTGCTGATGCAGAGGGCAAAGCCGTAGGCAAAGATGAGTTCTACAACGTATACGGCTCTAAGGTTTACGGCATGATCTCGAGCGACTACTTCAACATCGACGCATTCGTATCACAAATCAGCGACCTCGTCAACGCCAAAGGCATCGGCGATTATGCCATCGGCGCTCCCACAGCCCCCATCTGCGAGAAGCTTGGTCTTGACCCCGAGAATTACACCTACTCTTACACTCCGTACAGCAACGCAGTGGAGATCGAAGGCTACAAATACAGCATCAGCTACAACTTCATCTCTGTACGTTCGCTGGCTGACTGGAAATATAACGACCCATACTCATACTACGACTACTCTCGCACTTATTATTGGCAAGACACAACTGTCGAGACCGTCAACCTGACAGCGGATGCAAATTGTGAGAACATCAGTAAGGATGTATTCAACCTGCTCACAAAACGTCTTGAGAGCAAAGGCTACAAGATTACCCAAAAAGATGACACCTCAGCGATCCTGAGCAACGGCACCGTCAACCTGAGCTTGAATGTAGTCGACTCATATAGCTCGACAAGTGTTACTATCATGGCAAGCAAAGCCGGCCAGAATGACTATGCTGTAGCCGAAGAAGTTGAAGTTGCAGAATAAACCAGCTCAATCCCATTAAAAAAAAGAGAGGCCGCCACTCGCGACCTCTCTTTTTTATGCTCAAAATCTTGTGCTCAAAAGTTTGACATCCTGCCTCAAGAGTCGGTGTGCGTGCCGGCAGAGTCGTCCCCGGCGTCGCGGGCGGCAGCAAACGCGGCCTTCATCGTCGGGTTGTTGTAGGTGAGTTTGCGTATGGTCAGACGGTCGGCCTTGTCATTTGCAAGGCGCAGATTGTTCTCAGAGCTCAACAAGGCTTCGCGCACCTTGGTCAGACGGGCAATGGCATTGTCAATCTCGGTTATTGCCGTCTGGAATTTGGCACTGGCGAGACGATAGTTGTTGGCAAAGCCTGTGCGAAATTCGTCGAGCTTGCGCTCAAAGTCGGTCACGTCCACGCTCTGCTTGCGGGCTTGTTCGGCCTCGAGTTTATAGCGGGCAGCATTGCGCGACGCTTTGCTCAGCAACGCGATGATGGACATGAAGAACTGCGGCCTTACCACAAACATCTTGTCATAGCGGTGCGAGACATCAACGATGCCGGCATTGTAGAGCTCGCTGTCAGGCTCGAGGAGCGAGACAAGGACGGCGTATTCACAATTTTTCGCTCTGCGGTCGGCATCGAGTTTTTTAAAGAAGTCCTCGTTGCGATGTTTGGTCGCGGTGGTGTCAGCCTCATTTTTCATCTCAAACATAATCGAGATATACTCCACGCCGTCGATGTAATCGCGAAAAATGAAGTCGCCTTTTGAGCCCTCGCGGGCATCATTGTCTTTTTCAAAATAAGCCGATGGATAAGACACCGCGCGCGATTGGTCAAAAAGTGTCGCACAGTGTATCTCGAGCGACTCGCCGATCATCTTGGTAGACATGCGGGCCTTGAGGTCCTTGTAGTATTCGATCTCGGCATCTTTGGCGCGCAGCAACGCCGTGTGCTGTTCGCGCAGCGATGTCTCGCGCAGCTTGGCTTGGGTACGCTCGACAGTGACGTCGTTTTGCAACTCAGCGATGCGTTGATCGCGTTGGCGCAGCGTCTCGGCCTCGCGAGAAGCCTGTTCGGCAAGGGCCAGGCGGGTGCGGTCGTCCGAGCCCTTGAGCTCGGCGCGCAGCCCGGTGATGCAACTGTCGCGCTCGGCGATCTTGACCTCGAGCTCACTTTTACAACGGGCCACGGCGACCTCGGTCTCAGCCTTGTTTGCTTTCTTGACAGTGTCTAAATCAGCCTTTAGGCGGTCAATCTCGGCGTTGTACCCGACAATCTCTTTTTCGCGGTCGGCAATACTCTTGCGCAACGCCATTTCGGACTTAAGCCGACGTTCCTCAGCCTTTGCCTCGATGTTGTCGGCGAGCACCTTGACGCGAGCGGCGACCTCATCCTCTATCACAGCCGACCGCACCTGATTGGCAATCGACTCAAACATGTCGGCATCAACCTGGAAGGTCTGATGACAGTTGGGGCACTTCAGCTCACGCATACAGCCTTATTTGACCAAGCCTGACGCAACACTGCCTACCGTTTCGGTCAAAGCTGATGAGAACGTTTGGGCGAACAGATAAGGGATGGCGGCAGCTATGAGAGCCAACGTAATACCCGTAATCCACCGCGGTGAGCTTTGGCGCTTGCACAATGCGATGATGCCGAAAATGATAGCTAAAAGCGACAGTGTCCAGGTGACAAAAATGAGGACAATAAGCAAGCTGCTCAAAAATGGTAAAAGAGCCGAAATGATTGCGGCGATGCCAAACCACATCGAGGTTGTGGCCATGCCTGTAGAAGTAGTTTTCATGTGCTTAAAATTTTGACAAATTTAGGCATTAACCCCGACTAAAACAAAAATTCATGCAAAAATGTGCCCACACAACACATGGCCCTTAGTCGGTTTGCAAGTCTGATCGCGAGAGGTGACACGAGTGCGCTAAAAACATTTTTTCAAAATCTTGTCAGGTTTGCCACGAAAAATCGCTAATTTTGTGGCAAAACAATTACCTCTTGGCTGATACAAAAAACAAAATGGCAGGTGAAGTAATGAAAATAGACATCTCGCAAGTTTTGTCCGAACGGGCACCTCGTCTGGCGCGCTATACGCCGCGATTTGTCGTGCGTTGGGTCGAAAACCTGATTTGTCAAGATCGTCTGAACGAACTGCTTGAGAATAATGCCGGTCGCACTGACGCTGACTTTTGCCGGGGCGTACTCACAGATTTGAATGTGGAGATCGAGACCCGCGGCAACGACAACCTCCCCGACCCATCGCACCGTCGCGTGGTTTATGTCAGCAACCATCCTTTAGGGGGGCTCGACGGCCTGGCGTTGATTGATCTGCTGTCGCGCCGGCACAATGGCAAAGTGTGGTTTGTAGTCAACGACCTGCTGATGTTTGTCAAGCCGTTAGCGGGTACATTTGTGCCTGTGAACAAGTTAGGCGGCCAGTCGCGCGAGGGCTCACGCCGTCTGAGTGAGGTATTTGAGGGGGATGACCCGATATTGGTCTTCCCGGCCGGACTGGTGTCGCGCAAGGGCAAAAGGGGGGTGATCGCCGACCTCCAATGGCACAAAATGTGTGTGCAGCGAGCCGCCCGGACAGGTCGTGATATAATTCCGTTGCATTTTGGTGGCGCCAATTCAAGTTTTTTTTATAACTTTGCAAAACTGCGTCGCAAGCTCGGCTTGAAAATTAATCTCGAAATGGCATTGCTGCCGCGCGAAATGGTTAAGCAGCAAAGCAAGAGATTTGTAATCACATTTGGTCGCCCGATAGCAAGTGAGTCCCTCGAAGCCTCACCGCAAAAAGCCCAAATGATTGCCGACCGGTTGCGCACGCTTGTGTATGAACTCAACACCTCAAACACTGCACCAAGCGGTTTTTAATCTTTGGTAAAAATCAGTATGCAACCGATTATTGACCCCATAGCGACAGAGGCCATTGAAGCCGAGTTGACAGTCGAACGTTTTTTGCGTCACACAAACAAGGGGAACAATCAAATATACACCGTCAACGCGCAGCAGGCACCCAATGTGATGCGCGAGATCGGCCGTCTGCGCGAAATGACATTCAGATCGGCCGGCGGAGGCACCGGCAAAGAGTGTGATCTGGACGAATATGACACCATGGAGCCTCCCTGTCGCCAGCTGATAGTCTGGGATCCCGACGCCCGTCTGATATTGGGAGGCTACCGCTACATCACCGGCAGCGACATCAAGCATGATGCAGACGGGAAGCCACGCATCGCCACGTCACACCTGTTTGACTTTTCAGAAAAGTTTGTCAGCGACTATCTGCCCTACACCATCGAGTTGGGGCGCAGTTTTGTGCGGCCTGAATATCAGTCATCAAAGGCTGGCGCCAAGGCTCTTTATGCGCTCGACAATCTGTGGGACGGTTTGGGCGCGCTAACTGTCGAACATCCCGAGGTTAAATATCTGTTCGGCAAAATGACCATGTATCCGTCTTACAATCACGAGTGCCGCGACATGATCCTCTACTTCCTCCACCAGCATTTTGCCGCCCCGGACGCTCTGGCGCGCCCCTATAAACCGCTCAAGGCCGACTGTGACACAGCCAAGAT
>CAZKYR010000104.1:0-6335 GCA_964557035.1 uncultured Bacteroides sp.
GTAGAACAAAGGGCTTAACTCGCCGTTCGAGACATTCTAGGCAGGAGGGTAAGGCATGTAGGGCGGCTACACCTACGCGACAGAGACCATCGGCTTGCGAGGCTATGACAACGGTGACCTCACACCCTACTCTCAAGAGGGTTATGCTTACACACGCTTTGGCCTTGAGCTTCATTTCCCCTTCTTGCTCCAGCAATCAACGACCATTTACGGTCTGACATTTGTCGAGGGTGGCAACGCATGGACATCGGTGTCAGACTTCTCCCCCTTTGACCTCAAGCGCAGTGCAGGTGTTGGTGTCCGCATCTTCCTCCCGATGGTGGGCATGATGGGCATCGACTGGGCATACGGATTTGACAAAGTGCGCGGCGAACGTGGTGGCAGCCACTTCCACTTCATCCTCGGACAAGAATTCTAAAATTTAAACCAATTGGCCCGCAAAGCGTCTTATAGAAAGTATTAACAACAAAACATCGAGACAAAATGAAACGAATCATAATAGCACTCTCAGTGGCCGTGATTGCCACATTGGCAGCCTCAGCCCAAAAATTTGCTCTCATAGACATGGAATATATCCTCAAAAACATTCCGGCCTACGAGATGGCAAATGAACAACTCAACCAAGTGTCACAACGCTGGCAAAAAGAGGTTGAAAACCTGTCAAAAGAAGCACAACAGCTCTATCAAAACTACATGTCGGACAAAGTGTTCCTCACCGAGGATCAGGTGCGTGCCCGCGAGGAAGAGATAACAGCCAAAGAAAAAGAAGCCTCAGAGCTGCGCTACAAATACTTTGGTCCTGAGGGTGAGCTTTACAACAAACGCATGTCGCTCATGAAGCCTATACAAGATGACATCTACAATGCCGTCAAGAAACTGGCCGAGGAGAAAGGCTATCAAGCTATCCTCGACCGAGCATCGTCGTCAGACATCATCTACGCCTCACCTCGCATTGATGTGTCAAACGAGGTGTTGGCAAAATTGGGCTATTCAAAATAAATTAAATAACAACTTCATAACAAACAACACAAATGAAAAAATTACTTATCCTCGCCATCGTAGCGACTATCACCACTTTTGGCATCTCAGCCCAAAAATTTGGATTTGTAAAGGTCGAAGAAATCGTCCCCAACATGCCCGAATACACAGCAGCCATGACACAACTCCAGGATGCCCAGAAAAAATATGATGCCGAGTATCAAAAGCTGACCGAGGAACTCAACAAGAAATACACAGAGTTCCAGCAGCTCCAGCAAGATGGCCAGACACCCGAGTCAATCCTGCAACGTCGCGCCGAAGAGATTCAACAACTCGACCAGAAGAGCCAGCAGTTCATGCAGCAGGCTCAACAAGACCTGACTCGCCAACAGCAACAGCTCCTGGCACCTGTACAGGAAAAAATGATGAACGCTGTGACAGCTGTCGGTAGCGAAAACGGCTACACTGCCATCCTTCCCGACGGCGTAGCGCTCTATCTCGGCACAGATGTAACTGACGTCACACCCCTCGTCCGCACAAAACTCGGCCTCTAAAAAGCATATTTTCAATTTTTAAGTGATGCGTCAATCAAAAAATATTGATTGACGCATCATTTTTTATTTTTTTTAATTATTTTTGCATTATCTAACATTTGAATCGATCAGTGTATCATTAATCCTGACATAAACATTATTAACAAAAACAGGTACATTCATGAAAGCCAAACTTTTTTCTGCAGCAGTGCTGTCATTGTTCTTCAGCATGACAATGCAAGCACAGGAGGTCACAAAGGGTCATTCAACCGATCCGGAACATTACTTTCTCGAGATTGACCAGGTTCCCAATTCACTCAAACTGTTGCCTCCCCCTCCGGCCGAAGGGTCAATATTATTTGATTATGACCAGGCCCGCTATAAGTGGGGCAAAGAGCAACGCGACACGCCACGCGGCGCACAGGCCGTCGAGGATGCACGCGTGAGCGGCAGTGGTGTCCCCAAGGCCTTCTCTGAGGCGTTTGGCTATGAGATTACTCAAGAGCATACCCCCGAGATTTATAAACTGATCGTAGGGATGCGCGAAGATGCAGGTGACCTTGCTACACGTGCGGCAAAAGATCATTACATGCGTACACGTCCGTTTGCCTACTATCATGAGGACACATGTAACCCCGAACAGCAAGAAGAATTATCTACAAACGGCTCTTATCCCTCGGGGCACACCGCCATCGGTTGGGCTACAGCTCTGGTGCTTGCCGAGCTCAATCCCGAGCGTCAGGACGAAATTCTCGAACGCGGATACGAAATGGGGCAAAGCCGTGTGATCTGCGGCTATCACTTCCAGAGCGATGTTGACGCAGCTCGTATCGTCGCAAGCGGTGTCGTTGCTCGTCTGCATGCCGATGAAGGATTCATGACACAGCTCGAACGAGCAAAAGCCGAGATGCGTATGCTCAAAAATTCAGTGCCTGTCACACTGCCTGACGCAATAGAGGTGCCTGCCGAATAATTATTTTCTCTTACTCACAAAAACTTAACGCAATGAAAGCCTACCGTATAATTGCAGCCCTATTCTTTGCTGCAGGGTTGTCTGCAAGTGGCACCGAGAGCCCGGCGACCGACGGCCAAACAACTGTCACCCGCACCACGACCACCATCTCTCCTGACGGAACGACAGTAACAACAACCGAGACCGAAACGGTCACAAATGCCTCGCCCGAGAAAAAGAACAAATTTGTGATCGCACCTACAGGCCGCATACTTTTAGACGGCGCAGTATATATCTCGCACGACAAGGAATTTGTCGATGGTGTCGGAGTGCCCGACATCCGCGCCGGCGTCAAAATGCAATATGGCATGTGGCAGGCCAAAGTCGACATCGGCTACTCCTACAACAAGTTAGGTCTAAAAGATGTCTTTGTACAAGCCAACTTCAACCCCGCTATGCTTCTCAGAGTGGGCTATTTCATCCATCAGTTTGGTTTGCAGAGCGCAACCAGCTCATCAATGAAGATCTCGATGGAAGAGCCCACCAGCAACGAGGTGTTCAACTACCCTCGCCAATTGGGCGCAATGTTTGTCTATGACAAGGGGCAGTATCTCGGCACCGCCAGCGTACACACCGAGGGAGACGCAGCCATGAAGAACACCTCTAATGTCATGGGCAAAATGCGATTTGGGTTTCTCACACGTCAGGTTTGGCGTCCCTACACCGGACAAGACGGCATCATGCTGCAAGTCGGTGTGTCGGGAGCTTATGACAACCCCAATGCTGATAACATCTTGACCTTGAGCGGCAATTTCCCTACACGCGTGGCAAAGATACAGGCCATCGGCATTGAGCTGCCCGAGACCCGACACATCTATCGCGTCACACCCGAGCTGCTTGCCGGATATGGACCGGTTGCACTTGAGACTCAATATTATTGGCTTCACGCCGACCGCCGCGGCGACGTGAACGGCTACAGTGCCTACGGCGCATACGCTCTTCTCAGAGGTCTCATTCTGGGTGGCGACTACAAATACAGTCATGCTGACGGTGGCCTGAGCACTCCATCTGCACGTTCGCTCGAGATGGTATTAGGATATAACTACACCAACCTCAATGACAGCAAATGTGGCGTGCGCGGAGGTCGCATCAACGACGTGTCAGCCACTCTCAACTGGTATCTTAACAAATACATGATTTGGCGTCTTCGCTACTCTTACACCCACACTTGGGGACGCGAGGGATACAATCCTGAGAACCTCGGCTCGTTCCAGACCCGATTCCAGATCATCTTCTGACGCCGACGCGAACCATTTCATAACGGCCGCTGTTACTTACATAGCGGCCGTTATGTTTGTTTTCGGCCTCATTTATTCACCACGACACGTTTACAAAATGTATCTCAACGACACTGACATTTCTCTACCGGTAGCTATCGGCACATGGGCAATCGCGATTATCATTTTTGTGCATGCCTGCATCGACATACATCGCGCAAAACGTGACAGGGTGTCGTCGCGAGCCGCAGTTGTCGGTGCGTGCGTGCTTTTCACGCTGCGCTATTTTTTGCACAATGACAATCCGGCGACATGGTTGATCACACTTGCCATTGTGACCGTAATAGCCATTTTAGCCGGCAGTAACAAGGCATTCGTTGCCTCGGCCGTAACCATCAGTGTGGAGACATTCGCTTTTGCAGATGGAGGCGTGATGGCACTCGGGTGCAACGTCATCAACTTTGCTGCCATCCCTGCGATGGCATCTATCTCACTGACGCGACGGCTACCCTTTGGCACTGTCGGGTCCGCAATTGTGGCATGGGGGGTATCGTGCGGGTTATACAAAGGTTTGTGGTGGCTCGAACGCTGGATATCAGAGTCAGTTGCCGTATCAAGCGGTCATGTCACAACTTTTGCCGAGAGCTTGCAGGCAACGACAGCTCTCTACCCCGCTTACTCTTCACTAATTGGCCTGTTCGTCGGCTTGTGTGTCATCTATGCTTTGCTGAGATGCTTCACTGTCATCTTCAGCCCGGCGCAATAGTGAATCCGGAAGTTTTTTTGACGCCTTTGCACCTAATTCGGCCAACTTCTGAGCACGGCGTACAAGGTTACCCTTACCCTCACACAATTTATTCAAAGCCGCCTCATAGGCATTGTGCGATTGGTCGAGCGACACACCTATCCGCTGCAAATCGCCCACAAAGTCGGCAAATTTGTTGAGCATGCGCCCGCTCTCATCTGCTATGCGAAGAGCGTTGCGATTGACATCATCCTGACGCCACAGCTGCTCGATGAGGCGCACAACCGAAATCAAATGTGTCGGTGAGACAATCAGCACACGTCGGTCGTATGCTTCGCTCCAGAGTGTCTGAGATGCCCCCATGGCAGCCAGATATGCCCCCTCGTTGGGAATAAACATCAATACGAAATCTTGTTTGCGACCGCTGACGATGTCCTGATAGCTTTTGTCAGAAAGCTCGCGAATGTGAGTCTTGACCGACCTCAGATGCTCGGCTTGCATTTTAGCGCGGTCAGCCTCAGATTGAGCTTCACACATGCGCAGATAGGCAGTCAGTGACACTTTGGAATCAATCACCAGACAACGGTTGTCGGGTAAATGAAGGATCACATCAGGTCGGAGACGCGACGATGTATTAATATCGGATACGGTGGTCTGCACCGTGTAGTGGATGTCGCGTCTGAGACCTGATTGTTGCAAAATTGACTCGAGCATCATCTCACCCCATTCACCCTGGGCACGATTATTTGAATTGAGTGCCGATGCCAATGCGCCGGCTCGTTCGCTGATGTCGCGATTTGATCTTACCAGTTCGGCAATACTTTTTTCAAGCGAGAACCGTTCGCGCGCCTCATTGCTGTAAGCCTGGTTAACCTTCCGCTCAAACTCGGCGATTTGCTCGCGCAGAGGGGTTAGCAACATTTCAATCCCTTGGCGGCTGTCGCGGCCGAGCGTACGTGCACTCTCTGTCATCACATCCCGCGCCAGCAACCTGAAACGCTCGTCATTGTCGAGCATCTCGGCCACACGCGCCTCAGACGCCTCAAGCCGATATTTGAAGCGCAACGAACGATTATAAGCAATCACTGCACACACGGCGCATATAGCAGCCACTGCAAGAGCGATAACGGTCAACAGATTCATACCGCAAATTTACGAAATAATGCGTAACTTTGCACAATATTTGACACAGCTTGAATTAAATGATCTCAATAAATAATCTGTCGGTCGAATTCAGTAGCAAGTCACTGTTCGACAACATCAATTATGTAATCAACCGCAAGGACCGCATTGCACTTGTCGGCAAAAACGGTGCAGGCAAATCGACCATGCTCAAAATCATTGCCGGCCTGCAGCAACCCACATCGGGCAATGTGGCTGTGCCTCGCGACATCAAGATAAGTTATCTTCCTCAACAGATGGTGCTTGATGACACGACCACATTGATTGAGGAGACTCGCAAAGCATTCGGACACATTGACAAACTCCAAGCCGAAATTGATGATGTCAATCGCCAACTCATCGAGAACACAGACTATGAGTCGGCCGAATATCAAAATTTAATTGACCGGTTGTCGGTGCTGACCGAGCGCATGGCCATCGAAGGCAGTGAAAACTGTGATGCCGAGATGGAAAAAACACTTATAGGCCTCGGCTTCACACGCAGCGATTTTAACAGGCCCACCTCAGAATTCAGCGGTGGTTGGCGTATGCGTGTCGAGCTTGCGAAGCTGTTGTTGCAGCGTCCTGATGTGCTGCTGCTCGATGAGCCCACCAACCACCTCGACATCGAGTCTATACAATGGCTTGAATCATTCTTGCAAACTAAAGCCAATGCCGTGGTGCTCGTT
>CAZKYR010000105.1:0-6331 GCA_964557035.1 uncultured Bacteroides sp.
TTTTAAAGTTTCAAGCGTTCTCAGCACCTCGGCCACATTGGTGGCATGGCTGATGGCTCCGCGACCGGTGAAAGGCGGGTTGCCGTCATAGAGCTGCGAGAGCGAGCCGATGCATCCCTGCGACATCTCCTCCTCAAAGCCGATGAGCATGCGATAGATAAATGACACTCCGCTGCGTCCGAACACTTTGAGATAGGCGTCGGCATAGAAGCCCATCAGCCAGGGGCGTGCCGGGCCCTGATGCAATGCCAGCTCGCGGTCGTAGGCCGAGCCGAGATATGACGGACGATAGCCATAGCTCTTTGGCGAGAGCGAACGCAGACCCTTGGGTGTCAGCAGCTCGCGTGTCACCACATCAAGCACACCCTTGCGTTGACGGCGGTCGAGAGGACTATACTCAAGCCCGATCGCAATCGCCATGTTGGGTCTCACCGACGGGTCGGCGTGAGTGCCGTTCACATAGTCATATAGGTAACCATAGTCGTTGAGGAATGTCTCGACAAACGGCTCGCGCATCAACTTGGCCGTCGCACGGCAGCGTGCGCCCAACTCATCCTCGTTGCCAAACATGTCGGCAGCGAAGCATAGTGCATTATACCACAAGGCGTTAAACTCTACCAACAGTCCTGTCCTCGGTATCACCGGGCGATCGTTGAGCATCGAGTTCATCCATGAGGCCGGTATGACAGTGCCGTCGGTGCTCACCATGCCGTCATCTCCGACCTGCAGGTTGGGATGGCCGTTGTCGAGCAGATATGTCAAAATGTGGCGCAGTGTGTCGCCATACTTTTCCATGCCGTGCACTGTGCCCTCATGTCTGATGTACTGCTGGAGTGCCCACAGTGCCCAGAGCGGTATGTCGGGCAGGTCTATGCCATGGATGAAGCTGTCTTTCTCGCCGGTGTCGATAAACTTGTTGAGAGCGCGCAGCGCCGTGTCCATGATCTCCTCAAAGTCCTCACGGTGGCCGATTGCCAACGTGTTGCCCGGCAGCGACATGAAAGTGTTGCGCGCCAGCACTTTGCCCCACGGATAGCCCGACAGCATGTATTCCCCTTCGTCCCCCTTGAGATAAAACTGTTTGGCCGCGTTCTTGAGGCAGTTGTAAAAGCTCGTGCGGCATGTGCGGCTTGCAATCTCAGCCTCGTACATCTTGGTCAGCGAGCGCGGACTCACTTCACTCACGCCTGCCGAGAAGATGATCGACTCACCTTTCTTGATGGGAATCTCAAAATAGCCAGGCACCCACAAATCCTCGACGTACGGCACGCCGCGTTCCATGTCCTTGACATACTCGATGCCGTTGTACCAGTGGCCGTCGTTGACCCATGTCGGCTTGCGCGAGAACTGCATGTAGAGGGTGGGGTAGCCAGGGTAGAGACAGCACCCGATGCCATTGGCGACATCGGTTATGTCGCGGTTGATGGCGTCATTGGCGATGCACAGCTCGTTGCTGTCGCGAAATGCCAGGAACGGCTTGAACCTGAGAGTGGTCGCCGAGTGCGCATCAACAAGCGTGTAGCGAATCAACAGACGGTTTTCGTGCGTGATAAAAATCTTCTCCTTGGTCAATATCACACCTCCCACGCGATAGGTGGTCCGAGGCACGCTCTCGCAGTCAAATTCGCGTATATACTTGTGGCCGTTGGGGCTGTACACTCCCCCTTGATAGCGGTGCAGACCAAGATTGAACGGA
Source organism: uncultured Bacteroides sp. (assembly GCA_964557035.1). Lineage (GTDB taxonomy): Bacteria > Bacteroidota > Bacteroidia > Bacteroidales > Muribaculaceae > CAZKYR01. The sequence goes on from CAZKYR010000105.1 coordinate 1,697, forward strand.
GCTCCATGCTGTATCACCGTCTCGTCGAGCGACGACAACAGCACCGCCGGCTTATACTCGTCACCCTCGCGCGGTATCACCAGCAAGCCATGTTGCTTGCGGGTGTTGCATCCCACGATCGTGGTGCAGTGATAAGCACCGGCGCGGTTGGTACGGAGCATCTCCTTTGGCAGAGATTGTTCAAGGTTAATCATCAGGTTTTTGTCAAACTTCAGATAACTCATGCTTCGTGTTAAATATTAGGTAGTTATATATGTTAATCGTGCAATATGTCACATGCAAATGCTCCTTGACTGACACACAACGGGCAGCCACAGGGTTTTGTTTGCCAAAATAACGCATTTTTATTGGATAAAACAAATTTATTTTAACAAAATTTCAAAAATATTGCGCAAATGACAAAATTGCCCGAAACGACTAAAATGGTAGCTGTCAGCATTTTTTTAGACAAAAGTATTGTCATGTCAAAAAAAAGTGCGATATTTGCAGTTGCAAAAATGCGAAATTTGACGCAAAATTGCAACAACGCAGTGAAAATCAAATTGTTATCATAATAATTAAAAATATTTAGTAAGTCATGACAAAAGCTGACATCGTCAACGAGATTGCTAAGACCACAGGCATTGAAAGAGCCAGCGTTCTTGCAACAGTAGAAAAATTCATGGAGTTTGTGAAGGATTCACTCGCTCACGGCGAGAACGTTTACCTTCGTGGTTTCGGTAGCTTCATTGTGAAAACCCGTTCACAAAAAACTGCCCGCAACATCTCTAAAAACACTACCATCATCATCCCTGAGCATAAGATTCCGGCATTTAAGCCCGCTAAGGTCTTCATGGAGGAGGTGCGCTGATAATCAGCTGCTATCATTATCTAATTGTTTAACCATAAAATAATCCGAGAATGCCAAGCGGAAAGAAAAGAAAAGGCCACAAGATGGCTACTCACAAACGTAAAAAACGTCTGAGAAAAAATCGTCATAAGAAGAAATAAATCGATGTAGTCGCCTCACGGCGCAATACACGATTAATTTACAACTCAGGGATTAGGGAAAGCCGGAGAATGCTCCGTCGCTTTGCTATTCTCTGAGTTTTTGTTTTGACAGCTGCAAATGCCTCTGTCGCACGATGGTGACACACTGCGCTGTCAAAGGTTTAAATGTTTTAATGAACAATGAAAAGTGAACTTGTCGTAGACGTACAATCAAATGAGGTCTCGATCGCATTGCTCGAGGACTCGCGCCTGATGTCTTTCCAAAAAGAGTCGCGCTCACAGGCTTGGGCCGTTGGCGACATCTATTTGGCAAAGGTCAAAAAACTTATGCCCGGTCTCAACGCGGCATTTGTCAATGTGGGCTATGAAAAAGACGCTTTTCTGCACTATCTCGATCTGGGGAACAGATTCGCTCAGTACAAAGATTTTGTCGCGCAGCTCCTCGACCCCAAAAAACCGTTGCCTCAGTTGCCCCGATTCAAGGTGCAACCCGACATCGACAAGCATGGCACTATCGCCGACCAGCTTGCTCCCGGACAAGACCTGCTGGTGCAAATTGTCAAAGAACCGATCTCCTCTAAAGGCCCCCGCCTGACAACCGAAATCTCGTTCACCGGACGCTACATGGTGTTGATTCCCTTTAGCGACAAGGTGTCCATCTCGCAAAAAATTAAATCGTCCGAAGAAAAGGTGCGCTTGCGCCAGCTCATCAATTCGATCAAACCCAAAAATTTTGGTGTCATCGTCCGCACCTCGGCCGAGGGCAAGCGTGTGGCCGAGCTCAACAATGAGCTTAAAACACTGGTGCAGTGCTGGGAGGACACTGTCGCAAAAGCACGCAAAGCGACAGCTCCGCAGCTGATTTTTGAGGAGGAGAGCCGCATCGTCGGCGTGTTGCGCGACCTGTTCAGCCCATCGTTCGAGGGCGTTTATGTAAATGATGCCGAGGTCGGTGAGCAGATTCGCAAATATGTGCAACTCATCGCGCCCGAACGCGTCGACATTGTCAAGATTTATGACGGTGATATACCCATCCTTGACAAATATAATGTCACCAAGCAGATTAAGTCCTCATTTGGCAAGACCGTGTCATTCAAGTCAGGTGCATACATCATCATCGAGCACACTGAAGCGCTGCATGTCATTGATGTCAACAGCGGCAACCGCGCCAAAGCCACCAACGACCAGGAGACCAATGCGCTTGACGTGAACATGCGTGCCGCCGATGAGATCGCACGCCAACTGCGCCTGCGCGACATGGGCGGCATCGTCGTCATCGATTTTATCGACATGAACACGCCCGAACATCGTCAGCAGCTCTTTGAACACATGCGCGAAGTGATGGCCAACGACCGTGCTCGCCACAACATATTGCCTCTTAGCAAATTCGGCTTGATGCAAATCACACGCCAGCGTGTACGCCCGGCGCTCGACATCACCACCACCGAGACATGCCCCTCGTGCTTTGGCAAAGGAGAGGTCGCACCATCTTTGCTCTTCACAGACACGCTCAAAGAGAAGCTCGAGTATGTCATCAACACCCTCGAGCAGCGCGACTTCATCATGTATGTCCACCCCTATGTCGACGCCTATCTAAAAAAAGGCATCATCTCGACATACCGCAAATGGAAGTTTGAGCTTGGTGGCAAATTCAAAATCGTGCCCGACCAATCGTTGGCCTATCTAACCTTCAGAGTCATAGACAAAGAGGGCAATGAGATCGACCTCAAAGAGGAGAAAGACATGGGCAACTCGTCGGCTGTCAAGAGCAAGACCAAAGTGAAAGCGCGCTCAAAGTCGGCCGATGAGATTCATGACGAAGCCCAAGGAGAGTTGACCCCGTCGGCGCCCGACACGCCCAAACCGTCGTCTCAGCCCAAACAACAGGCTCAGCCCAAACAACAGGCTCAGCCCAAGCAACAGGCTCAGCCCAAGCAACAGGCACAACCCAAACAGCCTGAGGTCGCGGACAAGCAGACAAAAGAGGTCGCAGAGCCAAAACCCAAATCGAGAAAGACAGACAAGCCCAAGCCCCAGAACTCGGGCGACAAGCCAAAACCTCAGCCCAAGGCTCCAAAGAGTCCCGTCGTTGAGGCATCTGACACGCCTGACGCACCGGCTGATGACAATCAGCTCTCTCAGCCAACAGCTGAGGAGGGTGCGAACCCCAAACCCGTCAGACGCCGTCGTCCGGTGAAGCGTCAGCCAAAAGACCCGGCTCAGGCCGAGGTGACCCTGCAGACGCCAACCGCCGACATGCCAAAGGCCCTACCGCCTCATAGCGAAGACAACCAAGCCTGAGAACGTCTCACACATCTCTGCCGTGCGATGTCCTCAGACAACATCACCAAACGTGCCGACTCCCCTCGGGGTGCCGGCACGCCACTTTCAAACAATTTTAATCAGATCTGATCATGAATATATTAGAAGCAATGAGAGAGCGCCGCTCGGTGCGCAATTTTGATGGCCATAATCTGTCGCCTCAAACTGTCGATGCCCTCAAAAAAGATGTTGAAGCCGCTACAAGCCCCTTTGGCGGCAATGTTACCATTCGTCTCAAAGCATTTGATCTCCGCAACGGCTACAAGCCAAGCACCTACGGCATGATTAGCGGTGCCACCGACTTCTTTTTGCTCGCAATAGGCAAGAATGAAGAGTCGGCTCTCTCTGCCGGCTTCAAGTTTGAGCAGGTTGTCCTCAATGCGTGGCAAAAAGGACTCGGCACATGCTGGATTGCAGCCACATTCAAAGGGTCTGATTTTGACCGCGATGAGACATGGCCCGACGGCGAGGAACTGCTCGTGATCTGTCCTGTCGGTGTCGCAGCCAAAAAATTGTTTAAAGAAAAACTCACCCGCCTTGCTTTAGGCAGTAAAAACCGCAAGCCATTCGGCTCATTATTCTTCAACGGCGATTTCAACACGCCGCTTACGCCCGACAGCAGATTCGGCGAGGCACTCGAGATGATGCGCCTTGCACCCTCATCGACCAACTCACAGCCTTGGCGTGCCCTCGTAGACGGCAATAAGGTGATGTTCTATTACAAGCCCAAAAGCCGGGCCTCGGTGTTGGATTGCGGCATCGGGATGCGCCATTTTTACAACACCGAGACATTCTATGGCCGCACCGGCAAGTTCGTCAAAGAATCGACTGTCCCCACACCCCCCGACAATTGGGTTTACCTCCGCACCTACATTGCCGACTGACGCATCCCCAAACAACATCAGCTTCACTCAACCGTCACCCTGCATGTTTGGCGAGAAAAAGTTGGCGGGATGAGATTTTATTGCTAACTTTGTGGCGCAATGGTGCAAGGGAACCGGGTGTGAATCCCGGACAGTACCCGCTGCTGTGTGTCCCTCAGTTTGGCTTGCCGCACAATGTCATTGGAGCCCCGGGCTCTGAGAAGGCGTGGCTTAGCCGGGACGAGTCAGAAAACCTGCCGTTGCCGTCGCGTTGACATGTGTCGCCTGCGGGAATATAGGCGCGGTCGCGGTCAGCCGCTCTCAGGCGGCTCGGTGACTCGAGGGTGTGTGACACCCGGCTGTTCCTGCTGTCGATGTGCCTGTCGCGAGGCGTATCGACTTTTTTTTAGAGCCTGTCTCACAAGAAATGTTAAATTCTGAGCGGTCTATCTTTGAGACT
>CAZKYR010000106.1:0-6206 GCA_964557035.1 uncultured Bacteroides sp.
GGTTGAGTCGCGCAAGCTCGACATCGCCGGTCGTGTGGCAGCTACATTCCTCCTTGCCGGCGCAGAGGTGGAGCATGGCGAGGGTTATCCCGGCTGGCAGCCCAACATGGACTCACCCATCATGAAGATTGCCTGCGACGCCTACGAGGAGCTCTACGGCATCCGTCCCGCCATCAAGGCCATCCACGCCGGCCTCGAGTGCGGTCTGTTCAAGTCGGTTTATCCCGACCTCGACATGGTGTCGTTCGGCCCGACACTCCGCGACGTGCACTCACCCTCAGAGCGCATGAAAATCCCCGCTGTCGAGCGCTTCTGGAACCAGTTGCGCCGCATCCTCGAAAAGGTTGCCGACATCAAAGCCTGACCTGTGCATAGATAACCGATAATTTCAGAGATGATGACAACCGTCCGCGGCTTGTCATCATCTCTGATTATCTCGGCTAATATTAAAATGTCATCTGCGAATTTTGAATCACTAACAAAACATAACTAAAGATGAATATCCGTTTACTTGCGCACACCGTTGCGGGCGTCATGCTGTTGACGGCCACCGAGGTGTCGGCACGCGAGGTGTTTGCCAACAGTGCTTACTCATGGCACGGCGACACGATCACCCAGGGGGAGTACATGGCATATGCCCCCGATGCAAACACCATCATCTCGACCTACCACGCTCAGCCCGGCTTTTTTATGCCTGTTGAGCAAGAGTGGCATCTCAAAAATGACATCTCGGCCTATCCGCGCCTGACGACCTCAAATCGCCTCCACCAAGCCATCTACAACATGGGTCTTGACGAGATGGTCAACGCTGTCGAGCCCGACACCACCCTGCGCACCGGCAAGGAGTGGGCCGGCGTGTGGACCCGCGATGTGTCTTATTCGATCATCCTCGCTATGGCCGCCCTGCAGCCCGAGGCGTCGCGTATCTCGCTCGAACACAAAATCACGCCCGACGGCCGCATCATCCAGGACACCGGCAGCGGCGGCGCATGGCCAGTCAGCAGCGACCGCGAGGTGTGGGCGCTCGCAGCCTACGAGCTCTACAAGGTGACCGGCGACCGCGAGTGGCTCAAAAAAATCTATCCCGTCATCAAACGCTCGCTCGAGGATGACTTGCAAACGGTTTACACCCCCGGCGACGACCTGCCGCACGGTGAGACATCTTTTATTGACTGGCGCGAGCAGAGCTACCCCAAATGGATGCAGACGGCCGACATCTACACATCGCAGGCGATGAACACAGCCGTCGTGCATGCCGCGGCATGGAATGTCCTGGCAGACATAGCCGATGAGCTCGGTCACAAAAAAGAGGCTGCGCAAGCACGCGAGCAGGCCCAAAAGGTGACCGACGCCATCAACACACGGTTTTGGAATGACGAGGCAGGCGACTACATGATGTATCTCTATGGCCGCGACTATCCGATCGTCAATCCGCGCCACGAGACGCTCGGCACGTCGCTCGCTATCCTGTATGACATCGCTCCTGCCGACCGCGCAAAGCAAGTCACCGAGTCTAACCCGGTTACCCCCTTCGGTCCGGCTATCTTCTACCCTCAGATTGCTGACATGCCGGCCTATCACAACAATGCCCTGTGGCCTTTTGTGGGCGCATACTGGACGCTTGCCAACGCCAAGGCGGGCAATGAGCAGGGGGTGATGAACGGCATCGGGTCGATCTTCCGCCCCGCAGCGCTCTTCACCACCAACAAAGAGAACTTCAATCTCGACAACGGCGATATCGCCACAGAGCTGAACTCGTCAAACATGCTCTGGTGCCTGTCGGGCAACCTGGCCTTGACGCAGCGCATACTGTTTGGCATCAATTATGAAAAAGATGGCATAAGGTTCGAGCCGTTTGTGCCCAAAGCGTTGGCCGACACCCGCTCGCTCGACAACTACCGCTATCGCGATGCCATCCTCAACATCACTGTCAAAGGCTATGGCGACCGCATCGCCTCGTTCACGCTCAACGGCAAAGAACAAAAGACACCGTTTGTCCCGGCCACCGTCAAGGGGGTCAACGACATTGTCATCACCATGGCCGACAACGACATCGCGCCGCTGAGCGTCAACCTGCGTGACAACCTCAAGGCGCCGCTCACACCCATCGCATGGCTCGAGGGCACCACGCTGTGCTGGAACCCGATAGAGTATATCGGTGAGTATATCGAGGCCGGCGACGGCAAGGAGATCGCCCGCACCCGCACCACCACCTTTGATGCGAGCCTCCCGGGTGAGTATCAGGTCATCGGTGTCAGCACTGACGGCACACAGTCGTTCGCCTCACAGCCCCGCTCGACACGTCAGGTCAAAGTCATCGACCTCGGGACCGACACGCAGCTGACATCGCCTGAGGTCTCTTATCCGCCCGCCAAGCCCGTCGCAGGCTATGCCGGCAACGGTTGGGTCGAGGTTGACCGCGCTGCTGCGCCCGTAGACATCCCCGTCACGGTCGACGATGCAGGACGCTATTCACTGTCGCTCAAATATGCCAACGGCAACGGCCCTGTCAACACCGAGAACAAATGCGCCATCCGCACCGTCATGGTTGACGGCAACGTAGTCGGCACAGTCGTGATGCCTCAGCGAGGCGTTGCAAACTGGGATGACTGGGGCTTGACCAATCCGGTGCAATTTGACCTCACGCCCGGCGACCACACCATCACCATCATCTATCGCGACAGCGATGCCAACATGAACGGGCAGACCAATCATGCGCTCATTGATGCAGCGCACATCACGCGCCTTTGAGAGCTTGACAGACACGAACTGAACTACATCCGCGACGTCGCGGATTAGACTTAAAATCGGATTTAATACAAAATGAAGCGAGCGGGCATATCTCATGTCCGCTCGTTGTGTACTGTGTTCTCAATGTAGACAGGTGTTTATGAAGAAAAGTCACTCAATTACTTGATAATTTTGGTGTGTGCCGGAGTTTTTCATCCGGACTCCATCATGAATTTTGTGATACGCTATCGTATCAAGTTGGTCGAGGGAGGCGTCTAAATCGCAGCGGGTGGTGTCAGATTGTTTGCGCAACAACGATTGTCAAACGTCTAATACGACCCACATTTTTTTCGTTGACAAAATTAGTTTATATCAACTGATGTGGCGTCAATTTTGTTGCCAATCATGTTCAAAATTCCGAAAACATAACAATTGTACGCCCACTGAGATGGAACGTACAATTGTTGTTGTCTGATATACAATGTGTTATGCGGTTGAGAGCAGATTGCGGACAAATGACGTCAAACGAGCTTTTCGGGATGCTCGGCGGCGATTTTTTGATACTCGCGCGGCGACAGACCTGTCACTTTCTTGAATGTGGTGGCAAAATAGGTGCGCGACTTGAAGCCGACACTCTCAGAGATGGCCTCGAGGGTGAGGTTGCCGAACGTGGCGGTGTCAGCTATGCGTCGCGACGCCTCTTTGATGCGGTATTCGGCCAGGAGGGTCGAGAAATTTTTGCCGGTCATCGTGGCGATTGCATGCGAGATGTAGCGTGTCTTTGAGTCGGTGAGTTTGGCGAGCGTGTCGACAGAGAACGACGGGTCAAAAATCGCATCGGTGCGCATGATTTCTACTACACGGTCATAGAGCGACCGGATGTAGTCGTGGTCGAGGTCGAGCGACGATTTGGCGTGCAGGTTTTGAGGCGTGTCAGGCTCATTGCCGGTGGCTGAGTCGGGCGTCGGGTGAGCAGGCGCTGCGACACTTTGAGTGCTGCGGGCGGCATTTTGAGCGTCCTGTAGGGCAGACAACTGGCGATACTTGTCAAAGAGGTCGAGATTGCGGCGCTCGAGCTCGCGGTTTTTGCGTCTGATGCCGACACTGAGCACAACGACGACAATTGAGAACACAATCACTATTGTCAGCAGATACTCGCGCATGCGCTTTTTCTCTGACACGACGCGCAGCTCGTTTATCATAGCCTTTTGCTCATGGATTTTTGCAAAATCCTTTATAGAACTAAACTTTTTGATGTTGGCCATTGAGTCGCTGATCTCGTAGCGCCTCAGGCGGCACACTATCATCGAGTCCTGCATCCCGAGTGCCAGATAATTGTTTGCCAAGCCGTCCCAGCATTCGGCCTCAAAATCGGTCTCGCCGTCGGCTATGGCACAGGCGAGCGCGGAGTTGAACATCTCTTTTGACCGTTCGGTCTGACCGAGATTGCGATACAGGCGGGCTATATATATGCGGTTGACGATGTTGATGCGGCGACTCTCCTTGTTGTCAGTGTCGTTGTCAATACACTCGTTCAACACTTTGATGGCTTGCTCGGGCTCGCCTGCGATGATGTCCATGACGGCTTGATGCTGCCGGCGACCAACGCTCAACCCCGGCACAGTGTCAGGGATGGCGGCCTTGTCAAAGGCGTCGAGCACATCGGCCATGCTTGAGAACTCGATGTGATTAAAATGTATGTATGTGAGGTTGAGAAATGATGTCAGCACGGTGTTCCAATTCTCATTCTCAAGGGCTAAGAAAAAGGCTTCTTTGTACATCTTCTCGGCCTCATCATTGATGTGAAATTCGCCGAATATGTTGCCTATGTTGAGGAGCGAGCCGCTGAGTGTTGAGGTCAGATTCTCTTTTTGGGCTATCTCGTGGGCGTTCATAAAATAGGTGTAGGCCTTGAGATAGTCGCTGTATTCAAAGAAGTAAATATAACCTGCGTTGTTGAATGCCCCCGCGCTCGCCACCTGGTCTTCGTGCGGCAGGTCGGGGCTGTAGGTGTTTATTATCTGCTCATAATATGCCAATGCCGAGTCGGGTTGCTTGTTGTCCGACGCCAACACAGCGCGCTCGAACAACTCGGACTTGGGACGCTCGTCGGTGTTGCCATAGAACGATTTGTTGCTTGCCAGCACGACCACGCCGATCACCACGACAATAATCGCGGCGATCGCTATCAGCATTGTATGTCTACGATTTAGTTTCAAGAGTGTGGCCACAGACTGTTCTTTGCGAGCACAAATATACGCAACAATTGCGCGCCCGCCAAATTTTGACCTTGATATTTTGCTGTTTGCAAGTCACGAAATGTAGCCGGGGGTGCGACAATACGGTTTTGTCACACCCCCGACGGGTAAATCAGTATGATATAAGAGAAATGTAAGTGTGTCTTAAATTGTTATGTTTCAGATAAAACGTGAAATCATGTCGACAAGCTCATCGGCCGATTTGACACCGGCGTCGCGCCACACTTCCTGTCCATCCTTGAACAGAATGAAGGTCGGGTAGGTTGCCACTTTATACTCACGCATCGCGGCCTGATCAGCCGTTCCGTCGATCAGTTTGAGGACGGCTCTTTCGCCGATACTTTCTTTGACCTTAGCCAATGCGGCCGAGTCCTTATCAAATCGCTCGTCGCCGGGACGGTAAAATACCACAAGTGTGGGACGGGCGTTATCGGAATTTATAGTATTTACTAACATGTTGAATTTTGGTTAATTAGACTTATTGATGTTATTTAGAGTGCTCAACGAGTTTGTCGTAGAGCAAATTCTCGGTTTGAACGCCCACCGCGCGCCACACCGGTTCGCCTTTATAAAAGATGATGAGTGTCGGCACAGAACGTACGTTGTAGCGGTTTGCAACGGCCGAGTTGGTGTCAATGTCTACTTTGACGATGTTGGCCTTGTCGCCGATGCGGGCTTTCACCTTGTCAAGAATCGGAGCCTGCATTTTGCACGGGCCACACCATGTGGCGAAAAAGTCGACCAGGGTCGGTTTGTCGCTGTTGATGATTTCGTTAAAATCTGCCATGATAATATATTTTTTAGTTGTTTTGATTCGCTTTTCTGACAATAAAACGCAGCGCGCGTGAAAAAGGTTGAATCTTGCCGGCAAAAACAGACGCAAATATTTGGCCGATAACGTAAAAAGTCGTATCTTTGCGCCGCAAAAGTCTGCCACCTCGGCCGGCTGACGCAAATTAATTAACATTATTAACCATATTTATTTAATGACTGAAGAAGTTAAAAGCACTCCGATCGCTGATTTTGATTGGGATGCGTATGAAAAAGGAGAGGCCGTCGGCCAAATGTCACGCGAAGAGCTGACCAAGACCTACGACGAGTCACTCAACACCGTCAAGGACAATGAAGTAATCGAAGGTACCATCATCGCCCTCAACAAACGTGAGGCTGTGGTTAACATCGGCTACAAATCAGACGGCATCATTCCGATGAACGAGT
>CAZKYR010000107.1:0-6143 GCA_964557035.1 uncultured Bacteroides sp.
GCGTAAGAATACTTGAAACCTGCTCCTCTCTCGCCGCGCTGAAGAACAGTATATGCATAACCGAAAAGGATGTTAAATGGGTGGTGGAAACCGGACGCTATACAAAACGCTATGATGCCGAACCAAACAGAAAAATCCGTGTCGGAGTGGCAAACGCAATGGCAGTCGCCGGAAACGGCGGCGTAATGATGCGGATAGAAGTATCTGCAAAAAGAACCTTGGCTGACAAGGGCGAAATTATATGCACAGGTATAATTGAAAATGAAACAATGGAAGGCAAGGGCAGAGAATACAGCCGTACAAGCAGCGCGAAAGCATCTGTGCTTGCCGCCGTAAGCGCTGTTTCATACACAACTCTTATTGATACGTCAAAATATGATATACATGTGCATTTTCCCGGAAGTATTCCCGTTGACGGTCCGTCTGCGGGAGCGGCGGTATACTGCGCGGTATGCTCGGCAATCAAGGGTATTCCGGTTCCTTCAAGTGTCTTGGCTACGTCATACACCGCACTCAACTGGGGTACACCCACACCGGCAATGACGCGCGTGGTGCAGATGGAGCCGGGACCGATGCCCACTTTCACGCCGTCGGCACCGTTGTCAACCAGAAAGCGCGCTGCGTCACCGGTGGCAATGTTGCCCACAACAACATCTATTTCGGGATATTTGTCTTTGATGGCGCGAAGCACACCGATGACACCTCTTGAGTGACCGTGTGCAGTGTCAATGACTATGGCGTCGACACCGGCTGCAACGAGCGCATCGACGCGTTGGATGCTGTCGGCTGTCACGCCCACGCCGGCGGCTACACGCAGACGACCGCGTGAGTCTTTGCACGCAAAAGGTTTGTCTTTAGCTTTGGTAATATCTTTGTAAGTTACCAGTCCGACAAGGTGACCCTCGGCATCCACGACCGGCAGTTTCTCGATTTTGTGTTCTTGCAGAATGCGGGCAGCTTGTTCGAGGTCGGTCGACTGAGATGTGGTGATGAGATTTTCGCTTGTCATCACTTCGCGCACCGGACGGTGCATGTTGCCCTCAAAGCGCAAGTCGCGATTGGTGACGATGCCGACCAATTTGCGGTCAGAGTCGACCACAGGGATGCCTCCGATGTGATACTCTTCCATCATGGCAAGTGCATCGCCGACGGTTTTGTCGGCATGAATGGTGACAGGGTCATATATCATGCCATTCTCAGCGCGTTTGACAGCTTTGACCTGACGAGCCTGCTCTTCAATCGACATGTTTTTGTGAATCACGCCGATGCCGCCTTCGCGGGCGATGGCAATAGCCAATGGCGCCTCGGTGACAGTGTCCATGGCGGCAGACACAATGGGCACGTTGAGCGTGATGTTGCGTGAGAACTTTGTGCGAAGCTGAACGTCGCGGGGCAGAACCTCTGAATAAGCGGGGATAAGGAGGACGTCGTCAAATGTGAGACCGTCCATTTTAACTCTATCTGCAATAAATGACATATAAAAAAGTGGCTTAAATGCGGTTTTATTGCGCACAAAGGTACTGCTTTTTTGTGACACTGCCAAATATTTTTTTAGGCGTCTGCGAGGTTTGTTAAACCGGTTCATCTTGGCGAGGGGCAGAGACGGGTGTGCCATGACCATGTCTTACACACCCGCCCGAGTCTAATCAAATCATCGTTTAATGGTTTATCTGCCTCCTGCTGTCGACTGGTCGGCGTCGCCGCCGACGTTGATCAGCTTGTTTGCCTTGCGTTTTTGTCGTCCCCACTGCAGATTGTAGTTGACCGAGATATATGGGAGTCGAAAATCAGTGCGCATGTGACGTTCGCTCGTGTTTATTTTGCTGAGGTTGCGCGACCCTTGTTCATAGCGTCCAAAAGGCATAATACATCCGGCCGAGAAACTCCATTGCTTGAGGTTGTAGGTGATGTCGAGCAGGTTCATGTCCTCGCCCCATGATATGTTTTCGCCCCACAGGTTGCGCTGTGCCCGCATGTATTGCGCGGTCAGGGTGAAGCCCCAGTGTCTCACCTGCATAGTCAGGTAGCCGTACCAATCGCTGTTGGTCAGCGAGTAGCCGCGTCCGCGCATGCGCTCGGTGCGCCAGTCGAGATAGCCGCTTATGACAATCCAGCCCGGAATAGGCTCGATCTGCGGAGCGAGGAACAGCGACAGGTTCTGAAGACCGCGGCTGTTCTCATATGTGTTGACCAACTTTTGGTCCTGCCATTCAAAAAGGGGCGTGATGGCGTCGGGCGACGAGTAGGCACGGATGCCGAACTGACCGTAGACACGAGGTATCTGAAAGTTGTAGCGCAGCGTGAGCATGTAGCTATTCGAGGTCTTGAGGTCGGGATTGCCTATGCGCCACTGCACGCCGTCGATCTGCTGGGGCGTCGGATTGGTCTCTGCAAGCGTGGGTGTCGATTGCCATGACTCGAAGTTGAGACGCAGCTGATGTTTGGGATTGATGCTGTAGGTCAGCGATGCCTTCGGGCGTATGTTCCATGAGTTGCTACCGAGGCCTGTCTCGCGGAACATGAAGTCGGTGTATTGTGCACCGGCGCCGGCAGTGAGCGTGAAGCTGCCGAGACGCTGAAAGTACTCTGCGAAGAAATATACCTTGTCCTGACGCTGATGAAAGATGGCGTCGTCGAGGGTGACATAGGTCGAGCGGTTGCGGTTGGCAGTGTATGAAGCACCTGCTGTGAGCCGTGATTTCTCCCAGGCTTTGATATAGTCTGCCTCGACGGCATACATCTGGTTGCGGTCCTTGATGGTGGTGTGTATGTCGGTGATGTATTGGTGGGTGTCGTCGCTCTGCTCGAGGTAGTCTGAGAATGTGCGGCCTGCGTAGTATTGGCCTTTCAGGTCGACGACGATTGTCTGTTCATGCGGCAGATGCTGCTCGAAATAAGCGGTCAGATAAGGGCGCGACCCCCGGTTGCCGTTGCTGTCCACGAGGTCGATGGGTGAGGGTGAGGCGTCGGTTGTCATGAAGCCGTGATATTCGGTCTTGTTGACAGGTTTGATGAAGTCGCCGGCCTCGACGACGATGACAGTCGTGTCGGGTTTGATGTAATTGTAGGTTGCCCAAAAGTTGCCGCTCGAATTGTCGGCACGGCCGCCGCGCGATTGCTCGTCGCGTGTCAATGTCTTGCCGTCGGGATAGGTGAATGTGTCTGTGTAGTCGCGATAGACCTTGAGGTTTTGCGACAGCCGGTAGCCACCACCGACTTCGAGCTGCGAGCGTCCGAAGTTAAATTTGGCGTTAGTATAATAGCGTCCCCATGCAGCATTGAGGGCCTGATTGGTGTTGACCATCAATGAGCCGCCGACTGTCGGATTGGTGACGATGAGGTTGAGGACTGTCGTGGCGCCGTTGTATCTCAGACCGGGATTTTCGATCCACTCGACACGCTTGATGCTCGAGGGGAGTAGATTCTTAACCTGGTCGACCGATGCCTCGCAGCCATTGATGCGTACCTGCACGGCCTGCCCGGCCGAGGTGATCGATCCGAGTACATCGCTGACCGACAGCGAAGGTATCATGAGGTTGGCAAGCAGTTGCACACCGTTCTTGGCATTGTCTACGGCGCTCTTTGAAGGGTGATAGAGGTCCATGTCGGCTTTATGGATGACTTTGGGTGCCTCGATGACGATCTCATGTAGATCTTGTGTCATCAGTGAGTCTTGTGGTTCGGTCTGAGCCCGGGCAATAAAGAATCCGGACATGGCCAGTACTATTATCAGTGTACGTTTCATTTCTTTGATTTATTTAATTTTTGTTCGAGACCGATTTTGTAGTTCGCAAAAGCGTTATGTCGGGTTGACTCGATATTATGGGCCCAAAATTCGATGTCGTTCTCGAGTTCTTTTATGTCGTGAAAGTGAAAAAAGGTGTTGCGTCCGTGAATCGGGATATTGATTTTTGAGGTTGCTTTGGTTTTTGATTGAAAGATGGTGAGCTGAGCTATCGGAGTGTCGCCATAGTGATATTGGTCGACGATGATGAGCCGTTTCTTGCCTTTGTCGAGATAGGCATATCCGTACATCTCGGTCTCGTCGCGTGTCCAGTCTTCGCTGTCCTCCTTATCGACCCACATTGTGTAAGGACGGTCGTCGGCCAGATTGACCGATATGGCCACCGGTCTGACAGGCGGCTGCGGCTGTGCCGGGATGACGAACATGGTGTTCATCTGTGGGGCGTAGAAAAGTATTTGTGCGTCGTCGAGGCCGCATGTGTGGAGAACATCCTCCATGAAGCGGTCGAGCGTGTCATACTTTGCGACCGAGTCGGCTGACGATATGATGACCAAAGGGTCGGGTATGAGCACATTGCCAAAGGTCATGCGGTAGGTTGTGTCGCTGTCGATTATTTGGCCGTAGTAGTCGCTGACGTGCCACTCACGGTCAGCAAACCTCAGTTGTTGACGCGACGAACTGCATGCAAAAAGCAATAATGCGAGGAAAAAGATTGCTACGATCAAAAGTAATTGCTTGGGTCTCATAGGGCAGGCTGTTTGTGAGCCTCCCATATCATCTGACATGCGATATGGCACCGGCTCTGATTGATGATGCAAAATTACACACCCTCATCAACCTGTGCCATACCCAAAAGGGTATGATTGCTACCTGCCGTCGGCCTTTAATGTGAGACCGGCTCTAAATCAGTTTGTTATTAGTGGCCGCGATGATCGCCTCTGAGATGTTGCGGACACCGAGTTTTTCAAAAATCTGTTTGCGATATTTTTTGATGGTGTCGGGTGACAAGCACATTTTGTCGGCTATCTCAGACATGGTCAGACCCTGCATTGAGTGTGTGATGACCGATTTCTCGCCGTCGGTGAGGGTCGGTAAACTGCGTTTGTCCCAACGGCGTGTCACACGGTTATATTCATAGAATTCGGGCGATCCGGCACGATGCATCTCGATCTGACCGGCTGTTGTGTGCGTCGATGCCGACACGACGCATAGCGCAAGCCATATGCGTCCGTCAGAGGTTGTTGCCAGCGGTGTCAGTTTGTGATTGACGAGTGTGGGATGCCCGTCGCTGACGATGTGAAAGTCATACTGGATGTACCAGTCGCGGCGTTGATCGGCGGGTATCTTTTCTAAAAATGCAAAGCCGGCCCGGTTGATGTCGACTAACAGAGACTGTTCCTCGCGTGGAACATACTCTACGTAAAACCGATAGCCAAGTTGCATGACTTGCTCTGCCGGCAGTCCGCACATGAAGGTCGGGTTTGGCGATACATAAAGAAAGTTTCGTTTGAAATAGTCTATTATGTAAACGCTCTGATAGGTCGAGCGGGCAAATGCTTCGGCCGAGCGGACGTAGTTGTCCACGCGGGCGTAGTCAAGCTCGTCGGTGAGCCTGATTTCGTTGTCAGGTATGAAGTAGTCATCGACTTTGTTTCGATCCATAGTGCAAATGATGATGTGCCGATACAAAAATAATCAAAAACGGGCACTTAATGTGTGTTTCAACCCCCTAATCGGCATCTGACATCTCAATTGTCAACATTTGTTGATGACTTGAGCAGCTCTTTCCTTATTCGTGACAGATGTGTCGGTGTGATTTGAAGGTATTCGGCAATCTCTTTCTGGGGTAGATCTTGTTCGAGCTGCGGGTATCGGTTGATGAGCGTACGGTAGCGTTCGACAGGGCAGTTGGCGAGAAACGCGCAATAGCGTTCGACTAACGAATTGTAGGCGGCTTCGGCAAAGATGTGCAGGAGTCGGTATATCTCCGGGTCATCGGTGGCCATTTTCAAAAGTGTGGTCGCATCCATCACCCACACCTCGGTTTTGCGCCCCGCCTTTATGTCAAACCGGGCGTTTAAGTTGTGCAGACAGTTTGGGTAATCGCCAAACAGCGCTCCCGGAAAAGTGAATCCTCCTATCGCGTTCACTCCCGGCATGGTGTAGAGCAGATAGCCCGACTTGACATAGCCGATTTTATCGGTGGGCTTGCCGTGGCAACACACGAGATCACCTTTGTTAAGTGTGATTCTCTCACCGTGCTGTTCGATCAGATTGTGCCAGAATTCAATGTCTATCCCTTCGATATGTCTGTTAAAGTGATGTGTCATTTTTACTATGCAAAAACGTGAGCCAACTATGCCACGTCGTAATTGGAGGTCGTAGGAGAACCTGATGC
>CAZKYR010000108.1:0-1997 GCA_964557035.1 uncultured Bacteroides sp.
AGTTTGACGTCGAGCGGTTTGGCGCTGACTGGGCCTACACGATGGATGGCGGCGAGATCGGGGAGCTTGAGTATGAGAACTTCAACGCTGCGGGCGCGCGTGTGACCTTCAAGGGGCGCAACGTACACCCCGGTTCGGCCAAACACAAGATGCTCAACTCGATACGCATCGCCAACGAGTTCATATCGATGCTGCCGCGCTGGGAGACGCCCGAGCATACCGAGGGGTATGAGGGCTTTTATCACCTTGTGGGCATCGAGGGAACGGTCGAGCAGACGGTGCTGACCTACATCATCCGCGACCACGACCGCGACCGCTTTGAGCGCCGCAAGGCTGAGCTTGAGCATCTGACGCGCAAGGTCAACGCCGAGTTCCCCGGATGTGCGACACTTGAGATGAATGACCAGTACTACAACATGCGCGAGAAGATCGAGCCGGTGATGCACATCATCGAGCTGGCCGAGGAGGCGATGCGCAATGTGGATGTGACGCCGGTGATCGTGCCGATACGTGGCGGCACAGATGGCGCTCAGCTGTCGTTCAAGGGGTTGCCGTGTCCCAATATCTTTGCCGGCGGCCTCAACTTCCACGGGCGCTATGAGTTTGTGCCTGTCTACGCGATGGAGAAGGCCGCGGCGGTGATTGTGGAGATCGCACGCCTTGTGGCAGAACGTTGATAAAGAGAATAAAACAAAGCTAAATGACTCTATCTGACGGCGCAAAAGGCCGTCAGGTAGGGTTTTGAAGTCTAAGAATATGTCGCGAAAAACGCTGATAGTGGTGACGGGTGCCACGGCATCGGGCAAAACGGCCCTTGCCGTGAGCCTTGCGCGCGTGCTGGGGTGTGAGATTATCTCGGCCGACTCGAGGCAGATGTATCGCGACATCCCGATCGGCACTGCCTCGCCGACACCCGCCGAGACAGAGGGGGTGACCTATCGTCTGACCGGCGTGCTTGAGCTCGAAGACTACTACAGCGCGGCGCGCTTTGAGGAGGATGCCCTGAGACTGCTGTCAGAGGCTTGGCGCACAAACAGATATGCGATTGTGTGCGGCGGGTCGATGATGTATGTCAACGCGCTGCTGTATGGCATCGACGAGATGCCGACGATAGAGCCGGCTGTGCGTGAGGCGGTGCTCAAGCTCTATGAGGCAGAGGGGCTGGAGGGTGTGCTGCGCGAGCTGCGCGAGCGCGACCCGGAGTACTATGAGCTTGTCGACCGCAACAACACGCGTCGGGTGATACATGCGGTGGAGATTTGCCGTCAGAGCGGCGTGACCTACACGTCGTTGCGCACGGGTCGCCGCAAGACGCGCGACTTTGACGTCATCAAGTTGGCTGTCAGCCGCGAGCGCGAGGATCTGTTCGGGCGCATCAACCGGCGTGTGGAGGAGATGATGGCTCAGGGCCTCGAGGCCGAGGCGCGTCGGGTGTATGCCAAGCGACATCTCAATTCGCTCAACACGGTGGGTTACAAAGAATTGTTTGCATATTTTGACGGTGCGACCGACCGCGAGACGGCGGTGGCACGCATAGCAAAAAATACGCGTGTGTATGCCAAGAAGCAGCTGACGCTGATGGCACGGCACGACGATGTTCACTATCTGTCTCCCCGCGACGCAGTGGGTGAGGCATTGAAAATTATAGGAATAAAAGGAGATGAAAATTAACAAATCAGTGTTGTTGGCGGTGTCATTCGTGATGACGATGCCGCTGATTGCCGCCGAGCGCGACGGCTACTATGATTCGTGCGAAGGGAAGAGCGGAGCTGCGCTTCTCAAATCGCTCTCATCGGTGATATCAAGTCACACCAATGTGGGGTATGACGGCCTGTGGAGCGTGTATGCCGACTCGGACGTGCATCCCGAGGATGGACTGATCTGGGACATGTACAGCACCAAGCATTGGCCGGTGTCGTCGCAGCGATGTGGCAACTACAGCAAGGTCGGCGACTGCTACAACCGCGAGCACTCGATGCCCAAGAGCTGGTTCAGCG
>CAZKYR010000108.1:2007-6017 GCA_964557035.1 uncultured Bacteroides sp.
AGTAGTTATTCTTGATGTCGAAAATGATTCCATTTTCCAACCAACTGAAAAAAGGTCAGATGCGTTTCATGTCTATCCGACCGACGGCAAGGTGAACGGTCAGCGGAGCAACTTCCCCTACGGAGAGTGTGCCGGCGGCACGACATTGGCCGGCAACGGCACGGTCAAGGCGTTGGGCCGCTTAGGAGCCTGCACGTCGCCGGGCTACTCGGGAACCGTCTTTGAGCCCGATGATGAGTATAAAGGAGATTTTGCGCGCACATATTTCTACATGGCAGCCTGTTACAACAGCGAGATAGCGGGATGGTCATCGCCTGCGCTTGCGGGCAACAGCTATCCGGCATACGCGTCGTGGCAGGTGGATGTGCTTCTCAAGTGGCACCGCCAGGACCCGGTGAGCGACAAGGAGCTGGTGCGCAATGATGCGGTGGAGAAACATCAGCACAACCGCAATCCGTTTATCGACCACCCCGAGTTGGCCGAGTATATCTGGGGCGACAAGACCGGGTCGTCGTGGAGCGCATCGTTGACCGCCGAGCCGCAGCTGACGCTGCCGGTGAACGGCGCGACGGTGAATATGGGCCTCTGTGCGGTCAATGTCGACCGCAAGACAGTAGTCAACGTCAAGGGCGTCAACGTGAGCGGGGCAGCGACGGTGAAGGTGACCGGCAACGGATTTGCAGTGTCGCCGACGACGCTGACGGCGTCGCAGGTCAATGCCGGCGCCGGCGTCACGGTGACTTTCAACAGCGCCTCGGCAGGTGTCCACAAAGGGGAGCTGACCATCTCGTCGGGCACGCTGTCGACGGTCGTGAAGCTTGAGGCTGAGGCTGTCGCAGGTCTGCCTGCCGGTCCGGCCAAGGATGTGACCGACCGGTCGTTTGTGGCGACATGGGTGTGCCTCGACCCGAACGCGGGCGTGAAGTATGAGCTTGATGTCAAGGAGGGGGGCGTGTCGATAGCAGGCTATCCCAAGCAGGTGACCGCGGCTGACGAAAAGGCTGTGGTCGAGGACCTTGAGGCCCTGACGACTTACACATATACCGTCAAGTCAAACACCCTGACATCTGAGCCGGTGAGCGTGACGACAGGTGCGCCGGTGCCGTCGGTAGACATCTTGTTTGACGGCGAACTCAGATTTGTGACCGACCCGGGCGAGCCCTCTGAGGCGGCTGAGCTGTTGCTCGATGTCGAGAATATCATCGATGACATCACGCTGACGGTGACGGCGCCGTTCGAGCTGTCGACCGACAAGTCGTCGTGGGATCGCACGGTGACTCTGCTGGCCGAGGAAGAGCGTTTTTATCTGCGCGTGGGAGCTGCCGATCCGGGTATGTATGAGACATCGATCGTGGTGACTGTCAATGACTATTGTCACGATGACGCGACGGCGACGGCGACCGTGCGTTCGCTCGACCCGACATTTATCGAGGACTTCGAGGCCGAGTGGCCCGAGGGTACGCCTCCGAGCAACTGGGGCGCGTATGTCACCAAGGCATGGCAGGGCACGGCGTGCACGTGGAATCTGACCGCCGTGGGTATGTATGGAGATGCTCACTCGGGGTCGGCCGCCATAAGATTCTCGAACAAAACGGGTCACAGCGCGATCGAAATGGCGCAGGACAAGCGCAACGGCATCGGCACGGTGACCTTCTGGGCAAAAGGTTGGAAGCCGACCGAGGGTGGTCAGCTCGATGTCGAGATGTCGACCGACGGGGGTGCCAACTGGCATGTGATCGGCTCGGCCGACGTGGATGGCAGCAGTGACTATGACCCGTATGTGATCACCGTCAATGAGCCGCGCGATGCCCGCATACGCTTTGTGCGCACGTCGGACTCGGGCCGCATCCGTCTCGACGACGTCACGATTTCGGACTATTACTCGTCGGCGCTTGTGCCTGAGGTCGATTATCACCGCTGGGATGCGTACAGCCGCGGCGGCAAGCTTGTTGTCGAGAACAGCGAGGAGGAGCCGCTCGAGATGAGGGTGTATGACCTGGCCGGCGTGGCATGTCTGAGTGAGTGTGTCGCGAGCGGCACGGCGACTTATGACCTCGCTCCGGGATATTATATCGTCGTTGTCAACGACTTCACACGCGCGGTTGTCGTCAAATGACTGTGATTGCGATACTTGCCGGCCTCATTGTCGGCGTCGGGGCGCTCGTGTGGCTGTTTGACCGCCGGCGCGGCGGCGCGGAGCCGCCACGCCCCGAGGCTGCGGTGGAGCCACAGGAGTGCTGCGGGATGCACATCACGTGCGAACGCGACTCGCTGCTGGCGTCGGTGAGTGACGAGATCATATACTATGACGACGAGGAGCTCGACCGCTTTGCCGGTCGCAGTGAGGATGCGTATGACGACGCTGAGACCGAGGAGTTTCGCGATGTGTTGCTGACGCTGCGCCCCGAGGAGATCGCCGGGTGGGGACGGAGCGTGCAGCTCAGGGGCATCGCGTTGCCGTCGGCGGTGCGCGACGAATTGTTGATGATTGTGCGCGAGCAGCGCGAAATGAATGGTAAAAATGCTTGACACACTGTTTGCTCTGCTTCACTATCAGTTTTTTGTCTATGCCATCATCGGCATGGTCATCATCGGTGTGGCGTCGGGCATCATCGGCACGTATGTGATGTCGCGGCGCTTAGTGGCTATCTCGGGTGGCGTGACGCACGCATGCTTTGGCGGCCTGGGGTTGGGCTATTTTCTGGGCGTGAGTCCGTTGCTGATGGCCGGGGTGTTTGCCGTGGCGTCGTCGGTGGGGGTGGAATGGATGTCGTCGCGGCATCGCATACGCGAGGACTCGGCGATAGCCGTCATCTGGTCGATCGGCATGGCGATCGGTGTGCTGTTTGTGTTCATGACCCCGGGTTATGTGCCTGAGCTTAACTCGTTTTTGTTCGGCGACATCCTCAACATCACGCGCAGCGACCTCTATGTCGCCGGGGCTATCGGGGTGCTGTTGGTGTTGTTTTTGCTATGTTTTTACCGCACGATAGTGGCGTGTGCGTTTGACCGCGATTTTGCGGCTGTGCACGGTCTGCCGGTGAGGTTTATAACCTATGTGATGACAGTGTTTGTGGCTGTCTGCATAGTGCTTACCATCCGACTCGTAGGCGTGATGCTGCTGATGGCGGTGCTGACGCTGCCGCAGATGACAGCCGAGGTGTGGGTGAGGCGGTTTGGCTCCATCATGCTGCTGTCCACGTTGATCTCGGTGGTGTGCGGAGTGGCGTCGCTGTTTGTGTCGGGTTTTGTGGATGTGCCGTGTTCGGCGCTGATAGTCATCGCGATGGCTGCGGTGTATGCTGTGTCGCGCATTGCCAAAACCGTTGTGGAACGCTTAGCCGTGACGCGCGATGAGGCCGGGTGACCGTCTGAGACTGGTGACGGTGGCGCTGATGCTGGCGGCCTTTGGCGTCATCGTGGTGAGCTATATGTATGAGCGGTATGGCGTGGCGCGTGGGCTCGGCGACATGTCGGTCTACAAGGTGCGCGGCATCGACATCTCGCATCACAATGGGGCTGACATAGACTTTGAGGCAGTGCGCGAGGCGGGGTATAGCTTTGTGTACATCAAGGCGACCGAGGGGACAAACTTCAAGGACCGCCACTTTGTCAACAATGTGCGTCGTGCCCGTGAGGCGGGGCTGCATGTGGGGGCTTATCATTTCTTCAGGTTTGACACCGACGGTGAGATGCAGGCGCTCAACCTGTTGCATTCGCTCAGGCACTATGACCTCGACCTGCCGATAGCGATAGATGTAGAGGAGTGGGGGAATCCTGACGGCGAGGCGACATCGCGCATCGTGGGGCGTATGCGCGCGTTGTTTGACACCCTGAGGCGGGGAGGATATGAGGCGATAATCTACACCAATAAAGCGGGATATGAGCGGTTTGTCAAGGGGAATTTTGACGGGATGCCGCTGTGGATCAGTTCGTTCACTACGCCTCCCGAGGGGATGGACTGGACCGTGTGGCAGTACTCGCACACCGGCCGCGTGCCGGGCGTGACG
>CAZKYR010000109.1:0-5924 GCA_964557035.1 uncultured Bacteroides sp.
ACAAACGCATCTTCACTACACTGGCCAAGGCTAAGGCACTGCGCGTGTATGCCGAGCCGCTGATCAACCGCGCAAAAGAGGACACCACACCCAACCGTCGTCTGGTCTTCTCTTATCTGCAGAACAAAGAGGCTGTCACCGAGCTGTTCCGCGAAATCGCACAGAAAATCGCTGACCGTCCCGGTGGTTACACCCGCATCCTCAAAACAGGCAACCGTCTGGGTGACAACGCCAAGACTTGCTTCATCGAGCTTGTGGACTACAACGAGAATATGCTCAAAGCCAAAGGTGAGGCTAAGAAAGGCCGCACCCGTCGTTCGCGCAAGAGCAACGCAGCTCCCAAGGCTGAGGCACCTGCTGTCGAGGCACCTGCCGCTGAGGAGCCCAAGGCTGAGTAATCCTCTCGCCATTCATCACATCAGTATAGAGAACTGTCGCGAGGTCATCCACGCGGCAGTTCTCAATATTTTAAACGGGTTTGTCTCCTGTTGTCCACATTTAGGGCTATTAGTTTGCATTTCAGGCTATTAGTTTGTGTTTCGGCCTATTAGTTTACACTTCGGCCTATTAGTTTACATTTCGGCCAATTAGTCTACATTTCGGCCAATTAGTCTATATTTCGGCCTATTAGTATCACTTCGGGCTGTTAGTTTACACAGCGGGCTCCAGTAGTAGACAAATAGCCATTAGAGGCAAACTGTTAATGATAGTAATTATAAAATCGAGCTATTTTTGAAAGACCGCTATGCAAAAAGGTAGGGTAGAGTATTTTGACTTTCTCAGAGGGTTGGCAATCATAATGGTTGTAGGTATCCATGTTTATCCTGCGGGTCTGAGCGATAATGTTGTTTATTTGACGATAAGGCAGCTGCTCAACTGTGCGGTGCCTATATTCTTTGCAGTCTCAGGCTATTTTATTGCGAAAAAGGAATTGACATCTTTTGCCTCGGCTAAATCCTTCTGGCGAAGGCAGATTCCTACGGTATATCTTCCTTGCTTGATTTTTTCGATACTCTGGTTTGCCCTGACGCGTGGGTTCAGCAGATTGGAGGAGCTGCCTTATAATTTGTTTAAGTTGCTGTTCTGCGGCTACTCGGTATATTACTTCATCGCTGTCATCATCCAGCTTTATCTCTTGACGCCGTTGCTAATGTACTGCCACAGGCGCCGTCCCAAGCTGACATTGGGGGTGTCAGCAGTCATTTCGTTTCTATATGTTACACTGTTGTCGCAGGCGCTATACGTGCACGGGCTCAAGATTGATCTCATACTTTATGCGGGACCCTGTTTTTTGTGGATTTTCTTTTATATGCTCGGAATCTACCTGTCAGACCGCAGCGATAAAATGCCGTTATCATATTCGCTCATCATTGCGGTGGCGGGATTGATTCTGTCGGTATATGAGTCAAAATTCTATCTGACGCACTACACAGGGGGTGCCGGAATTAAGCTGAGTTCGTTTGTTTTCTCGACCGGCGTAGTGCTGAGTCTGTTTAACCCAAAAGTAATCAGTGCATATAAGAGAAATTTTATCACCAGGATCTTCCTATGGCTGGGCGAGATTTCTTTAGGCATCTATTTTGTGCACATGCTCGTGCATTTTGGGTTGGGAATGATGTCGTATAAACATAATTGGTTCTTAGATTGGGCATTGTTAATTTTAATATCAACGATCGTCATTGTATTGTCAAAATTAATCTTGCCAAAAGATGTCAACCGCAAGTACTTTGGATTCAGATGATTGAGATACGGTCGTGTGCACCGATGACCGCATCGTCCTATTACACACTATGCACTATTTTGACCTTTAGGTACTGAGATGTAGATAAAATATTGTAACTTTGCATTTAATTGAATATTTTTATCACCGCGGGTCAATAAAATGATTAAAATAAAAAACAGACAGGATTGTGTCGGTTGCAGAGGGTGTGAACAACGATGCCCGGTGCAATGTATCTCAATGGAGTCTGATGAGCAAGATTTTGTGTATCCGCGTGTTGATGTAGAGCGTTGTATAGACTGTCATTTGTGCGAGAAAGTTTGTCCGGTGATAAATGTTGCCGAACCGCGTAAGCCGACTGAAGTCTTAGCCGCATACAACAATGCCGCTCAAGTGAGGCGCGAATCGTCGTCGGGCGGTGTTTTTTATAATCTTGCAAAAAAAACTCTCGGCGAGGGTGGCGTCGTGTTCGGCGCGCGGTTTGATGACGATTTTAACGTCGTTCATGACTGTGTCGAGAAGATCGATGACCTTGGGGAGCTGTTGCGGTCAAAGTATGTGCAGAGCGATATCGGAGACTCTTACAAGCGGACCGAGGCATTTTTAAAATCGGGCAGGCGAGTGCTGTTCAGCGGCACACCGTGTCAGATCGCCGGACTGAGGCTCTATCTGCGCAAAGATTATGGCGATCGGCTGACATGTGTCGAGGTGGCGTGTCACGGCGTGCCGTCACCCGGCGTGTGGCGCAAGTATCTCGAGCGCCGCGGACGTCATGTCGAGGCGGTGAACTTCAGGGACAAGCGCGCGGGCTGGGACCCGTACGGGATATCGGTTAAGGCTGACGGCAAGGAGCGGTTTGATTTGTTCTACCACGATTTGTACATGTCGGCTTTTGTGCGCAACCTGACGTTGAGGCCATCATGCTTTGCGTGTCCGGCCAGAAGCGGACGCTCGGGCGCTGATGTGACATTGGCCGACTACTGGGGCATCGAGAAAGTGATGCCCGACATTGACAAACGCAACGGTGTGTCGCTGGTGCTGACCTACGGCCGTCCGCTTGACAGGACCGGCCTGACGTGTCGCGAGTCGACATACGATGATGCGGTGAAGATGAACCGGTCGCTTGTACAAGATAGCAAAGTGCCGGTCGGCTATGACGATTTTTGGGCCTCATACCCAAAATTTGGCATCAAATATTTGCAAAAATATCTTGATATAACAAGGGGACTGACCCTCTTTGACAAGGCCAAGCGTTTGGTAAAAAAAATGATCGGGAGGAAGTGACCCTTACACGATACCATGGAAGATAAATCTAATAACCGGATAGCAAAAAACACACTTTTCCTGTACATCAGGATGGGGCTTGTGATGCTTGTGGGACTTTACACGTCGCGCGTGGTCCTGCAACAGCTCGGTGTTGTTGACTATGGTATCTATGGCGTTGTCGGCGGCGTGGTGGCGTTGTTCACGATGCTGTCGGGATCGATGGCTGCGAGCACGCAACGATTTCTGACAGTCGATCTGGGGCGTGGCGATCTGTCGCGCATGAACGTGAGCTTTAATACGGCGATACAGATACATCTGATTGTGGCACTGCTGTTTGTCGCCATCATTGAGCCTGCGGGACTGTGGTTTATGAAGCACGAGATGCAGATACCCCCCGAGAGGATGCATGCGGCGGTGATAGTGTTCCAGTGTTCGATCGTGTCCACGATAGTTGTCTTTCTGACAGTCCCCTACACGGCCATGCTCATCGCTCACGAGCGGATGAATGTATATGCCGGCATCTCGATAATAGATGTGTTGCTCAAGCTTGTCATCGCCTTTGCGCTGATGCTCGACAGCCCCGACAAGTTGGTGCTCTATGCCGTGCTGATGGCCGTGGCGCCGGTATTGTCGCTGGTCATATATTTTCTGTACTGCCGTCGCAAGTTTGACCATGCCCGGATGCGCCGTGTGTTTGACCGTGGTTTGTTTGGCGAGATGATGCGATTTGCGGGGTGGAGTTTGTGGGGGAATACCTCGGTTGTGCTCGCCACGCAGGGCCTGAATATTTTGCTGAACGTATTTTTTGGACCCGTTGTCAATGCAGCGCGTGGTGTGGCTGTGCAGGTGCAGACGATGCTGACACAGTTCTCGACCAATTTCCAGACAGCCGTCAACCCCCAGATTACAAAAAACTGCGCTTCGCAAGAGTATGCCAAGATGTATGCGCTGGTCATCCGGAGCTCAAAGATTACGCTCTATCTGCTGCTGGTGATGGCAGTGCCGCTGATAGTCGAAATGCCGTTTGTGCTCGACGTGTGGTTAGGAAAATATCCGGCTTATTCGGTGCCCTTTGCGAGCCTGATTCTCATCACATCGATTGTCGACGCCGTGTCGCGTCCCGTTATTGTCGCCGTCAACGCCAAGGGCGAAATTAAGCGGTACCAAATCATTGTGGGAGGTGTACTGTTGCTGACGCTGCCGGTGTCATACGTAGTGCTAAAGTTGGGAGGCAACCCTACATCTGTATTTGTGGTGAATCTGTGCGTGATGCTGGCAGCTGCCGGCGTGCGCCTGGTGCTGGCGCGTCCCTTGATAGGTTTGCCGGTGGGTGAATACTTGCGCGAGATCGGCATGAAGGGTATTCTGGTCTCTGTGATCGCATTTGCCCTCGCATTCGGCTTGAGAACCGTTTTGCCGACCGGCACGTTGTGGTCGTTGACAGTCATCGCCGTCACCGTGATTACCACAGCCACCATCTCATTCTTTTGGGGCCTCAACCGGTTGGAGCGCGAGTTTGTGCTGTCAATGGCGCAAAAAGTGTTTTCAAAACTCAGACATAAGAAATGAAAGTCGCTATACTCACACTGCCGCTGCACAAGAATTATGGCGGCATACTGCAGGCCTATGCGCTCGAGCGGGTGCTCAGATCGTCAGGTCACGAGCCGGTGGTGCTCAACCGGCATGAGGACATCGTGCAGAGCCCGGGGCGCATGCCGATACTCTATGCAAAGCGTATTGTCAAGAAAATGATCGGGCGGCGGTGCGAACGCCTGTTCGAGGAGCATTGCGAGGCGCGCGAGCGGGCGGTGGTGAGGTCAGAGCTGATCAGATTCATCAATGACAATATTACGCTGCGCGACTGTGGGCGTCTGACGCCCGAGTGCGTGGCCGATGTCGACGCCGTCGTTGTAGGCAGCGACCAGGTGTGGCGCAAGGTCTATTTCACCCGCATGTGGCATCGCGGCATTGAGGATGCGTTCGGCCGTTTTGTGTCCGACGGCAAGCGGTTGCTGGCGTATGCGCCCTCGTTTGGCACCGACGAGTGGGAGTATAACCAGCGTGAGACCGCCGGGTGTGCCGACCTGGCACGGCGTTTTGTGGCCATCTCGGTGCGTGAGGAAAGCGGCGTGGAGCTGTGCCGGCAACATCTCGATGTGGCCGCTGAGACAGTGCTCGACCCGACCATGTTGCTGACGCGCGAAGATTATTGCGCGCTTATCGACGCTGCGCACACGACACCCCCCGACGGAGGTGTGTTTAATTACATCCTCGACCCGACACAAACCAAAGAAGAGGTGGTTGCCAAAGTGTGCGCTCTCACGGGGTGCAAAGCCTACGGCATCCGCTTGTCGAGCCGCGACTATCATCTGCCGCCTGCCGAGCGTCGTCTGCCGTCGATCGAGCAGTGGCTCAGGTCGTTCAGAGATGCCCGATTTGTGGTGACAGACAGTTTTCATGCAACCGTGTTCGCGATTTTGTTCGGCAAACCGTTTGTCGCCCTGGGCAACAGCGTCAGGGGCAACAGTCGGTTTGAGAGCCTGTTGCGGCGGTTTGGGCTGTCGGACAGATTGGTTACCGGCGTGCCGCGCGAGCTGCCGCTCACACTCGACACAGAGGCCGTCGGCAAACTGCTGGCTGCCGAACGCGAAAAATCGCTTGCATTTTTGCGAAAAATTGGGGACTGAGTAGGCGCGTTGTCGTGAAAAATTAGTAACTTTGCAGTCGATTTACGCGCGGGCGCGCGAACAGAAATATTGAATATCATATAATTTCTAAGATTTTAAAAGATATAAAGTTATGAAAATTGAAAAAATCATCGGTCGTGAGGTTCTTGACTCACGCGGCAATCCCACTGTTGAAGTTGACGTAATCCTTGAGTCAGGCGCACGTGGTCGCGCATCTGTTCCCTCAGGCGCATCGACAGGCGAGAATGAGG
>CAZKYR010000110.1:0-5886 GCA_964557035.1 uncultured Bacteroides sp.
TTCTCAACTTTGACACCGACCGTGTCAATGTCGGCTGCCGGCATGAACTGTGTCACCACGTCAGACCTGAGTGTGCCGTAGCCTTTGGCGTCTACTGCTCCTAACAACTGGGTGGTGGTGCGTGACATCACGCGCAGTGCCTCGGTCGAGCGGCCGGTGACGGTGAATGTCGAGTCGATCACGATGTTGGTGTCGGCCTGATTGAGCGAGCTGCCAACCTCATCGCTGTTGTCGCACGACACTATCATTGTCATCATGGCGACAGCTGAGGCTGCAAAAGCAAGAAATGATTTCATTAGTCTTGATCGATGAGGGTGCGATAAAAATCGGCGTATGCGTCGGCATAGTCTTCCTCGCCGGGGTATTCGAGCACCGGCTTGCCCGACTGACGGGCGTATTCGATGAGCTCGGGCGATGCATCTTCGGCGGCGATGACGATGGCGTCGGCATTGTCGATGGCAAGTTTGCCTAAGGCTATGTAGTCTACGCCGGTGTCGCCGAGCACCTTGATGTCTTCATCGCTAAAGTCGTCCATTTTGAGCTTCTCGACAAAGCGTTGATCCATAGTCCCTTCAAACTTGTCGCCGAACAGCGAGTAGATGATCTTTGATGATCTGAATGAAGGGTCTTCGTTGTATTGTGTCTTGAGATAGAGCGGTACAAGCGATGATATCCATCCCTGGCAATGAACCAGGGCCGGCTCCCAACGCAGTTTTTTGACCGTTTCTACCACTCCGCGGGTGAAAAACATCGTGCGTTCGTCGTTGTCATCGGGGGTGGCGCGGATCTCGAGGTCGGTCACGGCGTGATACTGGAAGTAGTCGTCGTTGTCGATAAAGTACACTTGCATGCGCGATGGCTGCAGGGTCGCGACTTTGATGATGAGGGGGTGGTCGGTGTCGTCGATGATGATGTTGATGCCCGACAGACGTATCACCTCGTGCAGCTGGTTGCGCCGCTCGTTGATACAACCGTATTTAGGCATGAATGTGCGCACCTCAAAGCCTCGCTCTTGGATGCCTTGCGGCAGCTTTTGGCCTATGACGGCCATCGAAGATTTTGGTAAATAAGGAGTTATCTCTTGAGATACATAAAGGACTTTAGGTTTGCTCATCGACAAATTTTGTTTAGTTTTGCGCCGGCCGCCGGCCGACACGCGTTTAGTTTGTGCAAAGTTAGTGATTTTTTTTGAAATATGAGTGCTTTGTTCCAATTTTTTGTACTCGGGCTGAGCCTTTGTGCGCTCATTCGGTGGCTTTTTCTAACTCTTTGTGAAAATATGTAAAAAAATCGGGCGCCGCGAGACAAAAAACCGTCCTTTTTTCTTAACTTTGCAAGTTGAATTTGTGCGCTGACTCGGCGGGTTGTCCGACGTGATACTCATCCCGACGTCAGTTGCTTATTTATCAGAGAAATATCATACATCATCATATGCAATTGGATAGTAAAAAGTTCATTGGTGCACACGTGTCGACCACGGGTGGTGTCAGCAATGCGCCGTTGCGGGCTGCCGAGATCGGCGCAAAAGCTTTTGCCCTCTTCACACGCAATCCGTCGCGGTGGAAGTCAGCGCCCTTGAGCGAGCGCGAGGCCGAGAAGTTTCGCATCAATTGTGCGGAGTGCGGCTTTGAGGCCGGTCAGATCCTCGTGCATGACAGCTTTTTGATCAACCTCGGGGCTCCAGACGATGAGAAGCTCGAGATGTCGCGTCAAGCGTTCATGGACGAGTTCGTCAGATGCAGTCAGTTGGGACTCACACTGTTGAATTTTCACCCGGGCAGTCACCTCAATGCCATCGACCCGGACGCATGTTTGCGCCGCATAGCCGACTCTATCAACATGACACTCGATGCTACTGAGGGCGTCAAAGCTGTCATCGAGACTACGGCGGGTCAAGGCTCTAATCTCGGACACGATTTTGCCCACATCGCCGCTATCATCGATCGTGTCGAGGACAAGAGCCGTGTCGGCGTCTGTGTTGACACATGTCACACCTGGGCGGCCGGATATGACCTCGCGACCCCCGAGGGCTATGAGCGCACCTGGTCTGAGTTTGACCGCATCATAGGCTTCAAATACCTTTCGGGCATGCATATCAATGATTCAAAAAAGGGTATGGGATCGCATGTCGACCGGCACGAACAGATCGGCAAAGGTACTCTGGGCGATGAGTTTTTCAAACGTCTTATGGCCGACAAACGGTTTGACAACATGCCGCTTATCCTTGAGACTCCCGACCCCGAACAGTGGCCGGCCGAGATAGCACGGCTCTATCAGTATGCCACATCTAAATAATTGATCAATAAAAAAATATATCATACTTAACAAATCAATCTCATGAAAACTAAACCCGACCTAAGTTTCTGGAAACTTTGGAATCTCAGTTTTGGATTCTTTGGCGTCCAGATTGCTTACGCTCTGCAGAGTGCCAATGTGTCGCGTATCTTCGCCACACTTGGTGCCGACCCCCACGACCTCAGCTATTTTTGGATTCTCCCGCCTCTGATGGGACTCATCGTGCAACCCATTGTCGGCACTGCCAGCGACCGCACCTGGAATCGCTTTGGCCGCCGACTTCCTTATCTGATCGTCGGTGCGCTCGTGGCAATCGCCGTGATGTGCCTGTTGCCAAATGCCGGCAGCTTCGGCTTGGCCGTCTCATCGGCTATTCTCATCGGCCTGATCGCCTTGATGTTGCTCGATACATCAATCAATATGGCAATGCAGCCGTTCAAAATGTTGGTTGGTGACATGGTCAACGAGAAACAAAAAGGTCTGGCCTACTCGATACAGAGCTTTCTTTGCAACGCAGGCAGCATCGTCGGCTACATCTTCCCGTTCCTCCTCACTTGGATTGGCTTCCAAAACACGGCCGCCGAGGGTGTCATCCCCGAGACGGTCGTCTTTTCATTCTACGCAGGTGCGGCAATCTTGTTGCTCTGTGTGATTTATTCTCTCGCCAAGATCAAGGAGTGGCCTCCTCAACAATATGCCGAGTATAACGGTGGTGAAGCAACCGATAAGAAAGCCGACGGCAAGAAAGATAACCTGGTCAAGCTGCTCGTCAAGGCTCCCAAGACCTTCTGGACTGTCGGTCTGGTACAATTCTTCTGCTGGTTCGCGTTCCTCTTTATGTGGACCTATACCAACGGCACTATTGCCGAGAAGGCGTTTGACACTCCCTCGACCGTCACTTATCACGGCATCGGTGGCATTGACGGCAAATATGTCTTGCTGCAAGACTCGGTACCCGTCATCACAGCCGGCAAGCTCAATGTCGCAGGCGTTGAGGCCAACGGCAAATTTTATCCGGCTAAAACAGTTTGTTACAATGACGCCTCACAGTCGTCTGTCAACATCACCGGAGCGCTCAACCTTGTCGTACCCACCGAGGGTGTCGTCGTGCCTCACAGCATTGTTGACAATGGCTTCATCGCATCGCTCAACGGTGTCAGCGACTATAATTTTGACGAGCCTGTCAGCACCGCCGGCGGCTCGGTAGTCATCGTCGCGCCTGACGGTGCCGAGCAGACCATCATCGCCAACAACATCACCATCCGCGATTACAAATCGCAGATGAAGGGTGCCACAAAATTGCTCACCGCCGACATCTACACTCACGACCCGTCGACAGGTGAATTGTACATCGAGGGTGGCGAGGAGCACACGCTTGCAGATCCTGCCACGGCAGTGTATGACCAAAGCGTGGTTCTCAACACCGAGTCGGTGCAATATAACGACGCAGGCAACTGGGTGGGCATTCTGTTTGCCATCCAGGCCATCGGATCGGTGCTCTGGGCTGTTGTTCTCCCGCAGTTCCGCAACCGCAAGTTCTCATACTCGCTGAGCTTGCTCCTCGGTGCTGTCGGCTTCATCACGTCAGGTCTTTTCACTGACCCCTACCTGCTGTTCATCTCATTTGCACTGATCGGTTGCGCCTGGGCTGCAATGTTGGCATGGCCGTTCACCATCCTCACCAACTCGCTCAAGGGCGGCAACATCGGCGCTTATCTCGGCCTGTTCAACTGCTCGATCTGCATCCCGCAGATTATCGGCGCCCTGGCCGGCGGTTGGATTTTGTCACTCATCGGCAATCCTGACGCACTCGCCCCGCAGTATATGATGATGATTATTGCCGGCGTTTCGCTCGTCATCGGTGCACTGTGCGTCACTTTCATCAAAGAAGACACCTCTAAAGAACAAGCAAAATGAAAAAAATAATATTGACCGCAGCTGTGGCTGTAGCATTGCTCGGTGCATGTGCAGGCACAAGCAACTACGATAAATTTATCGACGGATTGAAGTCTCAGCCCGCGCGCATCGACTCCATCAAGACCATCAACGAGTATGTGTCATACGTCGATTCGCTCTCAGTCCTCAACGCTGATTTTGTAGCGCTCGGCATTGACCTCAACGAGGAGCAAAAAGCCGAATTGGCAGCTGTCAACGACACCATTCAGGCTCATATCGATGCCAAATATGCAGAGTTGACTGACGTCAGAGGCGCTGCCAAGACAATTGCCGAGGACGAGGCTGCCGATATGCCTGTTGTCGAATAACAACATCTGACCCTAAATATTAACCGCATGCTAAGCTGTCAAAACTTAGTGTGCGGTTAACTTTTTTGCTTCTGTTTCATCTTTTGGCACTCTTTTTGCGTTATATCTTCAGACAACTGTTTATTTTTGATTTAAGATCGGGAAATTATGATTATAGCATCTCAAAAACGCAAGGAAAACATCGCGGAGTACGTGCTCTACATGTGGCAAATCGAGGATCTCATTCGCGCCAACGACCTCGACATTGACAAAATCAAGGCAAACGTCATTGACCGCTACACCAACCTCACCGACGAACAGCGCAAGCAAATGGTCGAGTGGTATGAGTCTCTCATCGACATGATGCGCATGGAAGGCGTGACCAAGAGCGGACATCTGCAGATGAACAAGAATATCATCGCAGCATTGGTCGACCTTCATCAGGCTCTGCTCAAAGACCCCCGTTTTGCGCAATATACCGCCACGTTTTACAAGACCCTTCCCTATATCGTCGAGTTGCGCTCGCGTGCCGGAGAGGCAAAGGCCGGCGAGATCGAGACCTGTTTCACCGCTCTCTACGGCATGTTGATGCTCAGGCTCAAAGGCAAGGATATTTCGCCCGATACGGCCGAAGCTATCAAGCAAATCTCAAATTTCATGGCTCTGTTAGCCCACTACTTCAAGCTCGATGATGAGGACAAGCTGTTTAATGACAACGATGATGCTCCGTCGGCCGGTGCAACGACTGTAAATAAAAACGCATAATACCCGCAGGATATGAAGCTTACCAAGATACTTTTGCTGCCCCTGTTGCTTTTGACGGGCTCTTGTATCAATGATGACCCGGCACAGCCTGACAACACTGACAAAGTCAAGATTGTAGAGACGCTCGAGCCATTTTCGCAGGCTTTTTGGGAAACATGGCCCGAAGCCGATGACAATCGCAGCACATACGTCATCAACAGTCTTGATCAGCTCTATGCCGAGTTGGGAGCCGGTGTGGGGGAGGAGTCGCCCCAGTATCTCACTGTCGATTATGACCGGTACACGCTGTTGGTGCAGTATCACATCATGACATCACAGATTGAGTCGCGCCGCTACTATTTCTATCGCTACAAAGGCAACAAAGATTATATTTGGCAGCTGTGTGTAGGATATGTGCACCGCGACCACCTGGTCGATGGCGAGATTATCGTCGACCGCATAGCCGTCGTGGTTGACAAATTGCCCGACACAGCTCGTGTACAGTGGGCCGAGAGCATCATCGAGCCTCGTTGACCCGCGTTTTGCCACAATTTTCTCATCAACCCGGTGTGCGCCCTCATAGGGGCGTCTAAACAGACGAAGT
>CAZKYR010000111.1:0-5866 GCA_964557035.1 uncultured Bacteroides sp.
GCAAGGCCGTTTCCATTACTATGAGGGGTATGACATGAAGCAGGTGACATTCCCGGTGCGCGTGTTTAAAGAATTAGGTGTCAAGACGCTCTATGTGTCAAACGCCGCCGGCGGAATGAATAAAGAGTTTAAGGTTGGCGATGTGATGGTCATCACCGACCACATCAATCTGTTCCCCGAGAATCCTCTTCGCGGCAAGAATTATGAGGAACTCGGACCTCGTTTCCCCGCCATGACCGAGCCTTACAGCAAACGGCTCATCGCTTTGGCCGACGCAATCGCGGCAGAGAAAGAGATCAGACTCATGCACGGTGTGTATGTGGGCACTCCCGGCCCGACATTCGAGACACCGGCAGAGTATGAGTATTTCAGAATTATCGGCGGCGATGCAGTCGGCATGTCGACAGTGCCTGAGGTCATTGTGGCACGGCATGCGTCGATGGAGGTGTTTGGCATCTCGGTTATCACCGACCTTGGCGGCAAAGACATCACCGATGTGCCGACCCACGAGGAGGTGCAACAGGCAGCGATGAAAGCTCAACCCTATGTTGTCAGCATCATTCGTTCGATGGTCGAGCGTGCTGATTGATGAATAGATGAACACACATCAGTCTGTCGACGTTGTATCGGCGGCAGGCTGATGTTCTTTTAATTTGGCTGATGTTCTTTTAAATTATTGTATAACATGGCAGAGACAGAAATATCACAACTTGGCGAATTTGGTTTGATCGATCGATTGACATCAGACCTTAAACTATCAAACGAGTCTACCCTCAAAGGGGTGGGAGATGACTGTGCAGTGATGCGCTACGGTGACAAGGATGTGCTTGTGAGCACCGACCTGTTGGTCGAGGGCATCCACTTCGACCTGACCTATGTGCCGCTCAAGCATTTAGGATATAAGGCTGTAGTTGTCAATTTGTCAGATATTTATGCCATGAATGCGCATCCCAAGCAGATCACGGTGTCGATGGCGGTGTCAAAACGTTTCACGGTTGAGCATCTCGAGGCACTGTATGAAGGCATGAAACTGGCCTGTCAGGTCTATGGCGTTGATTTGGTGGGTGGTGACACGACATCATCGCGCTCAGGTTTGATCATAAGCATCACAGCCATCGGCGAGGCTAAGTCAGATGAAATAGTGTATCGCAACGGCGCCAAGGACACAGATTTGATATGTGTGTCTGGCGACCTGGGGGGTGCCTACATGGGCTTGCAGTTGCTCGAGCGCGAGAAGATCGCATCGGCCGGGCAACCCGATTTCAAGCCTCGCTTTGAGGGGAAAGAATATCTGGTAGAACGTCAGCTCAAACCCGAGGCGCGCCGCGACATCATCACCGCTCTCGCGGATGCTCATATAAAACCGACGGCGATGATTGACATCTCTGACGGTTTGTCGTCTGAGCTCATGCACATTTGCAAGCAATCAAACTGTGGCTGCCGCGTGTATGAGGATCGCATACCCATCGATTATCAGACAGCGGTGATGGCCGAAGAGCTGGGCATGAATCTTGTGACCGCGGCGCTCAACGGCGGCGAGGATTATGAGCTGCTGTTCACCGTTCCACTGCATGATCACGACAGGGTCAAAGAGATTGATGGTGTGAAAGTGATCGGTCACATCACCAAGCCCGAACTCGGATGCGCCCTTGTCACACGTGACGGAGGCGAAATCGTGTTGAAGGCTCAAGGTTGGAATCACATGGCCGAATAATAGCCGATCCGCGTGATGAGATGCGATAATATTGATGTCGCAGCGTTGTCGTTTGCCGAAAAATGACTAACTTTGCAGCGTATTATTCAAAAGACATAAAGAGTTATGATAAATCGAATATTGATAAGAATCAAGGTTGTACAGCTGCTTTATTCTTATTTATTGACACGCAACAATTTCAGTATCAAATCGGCACCTGATAAAAATACGCGTGACGCACGCTTTGCCTACAAGACCTATCTCGATTTATTATTTCTAATCCTTAAACTTTCGGGACAACGCCTCGGCTCAAATGCTATCGGCGAACAACGCTTTGGTCAGGAAAACCCCCTCACACGCTCAAAAATGGCAATCTCGCTTGCCGATGACAGCGAGGTGCGCGAACTCATCGGCAGCCGCTCGACTGATGTCCGTGCCTACGATGACATCCTTGTCACCCTGTATGACAACATTATGGCGGCAGAGGTTACACGCGATTACAGAAAAAAGCGCCGTCGCGAGATCAGCGATGACGTGACCTTGTGGGTGACACTGCTACGCACGGTGATTGTCAATTCACCAGTCTTTTTGACAGCTGCCCGTGAGTGCCCCGATTTCACGACAAAGGGTCTCAAAGAGGGTGTGGAAATGCTCGTGTCGACGCTCCAGGATTACTCTGACACCAAAAGCATTTTGCGTCAGGCCGACAAGTCGCTTGAAGCTTCACTCGACAAAGCCTATGAGCTCTATCACGCATTGTTGATGCTGCCTGTAGAAATCACCAATCTGCAGGCCGAGCGCATCGAGATGGCCAAGGAGAAGTACAGACCAACCGAGGAGGATCTCAACCCCAACATGCGATTTGTCAACAACCGATATGTCGCGATGATAAGCGACAATCAGGAGATGGCCGAGTATCAAAAGAAGCATCCGTTCACCTGGGAAAACGACTTTTATCTGGTCAAAAAACTGCTCGAAAAAATCACGGCGTCAGAGTATTATCGCAACTACATGGCTGCACCGACCGATGACCTGGCCGCCGACTGCGAGTTTTGGCACAAGGTGATGAAGCACATCGTGCTCCCGTCTGACGAGTTGGCAGAGGCCCTCGAGCCCAAATCGGTTTATTGGAATGACGACCTTCACATCATGGGTACGTTTGTACTCAAAACAATAAAAAAATTCGCATCGGCTCAGGATGGCATCCAACCTCAGCTCTTGCCGATGTTCCGTGATGACGAGCATGAAAAATTTGGCTACGATCTGTTCAAAGCCTCATTCACAAATGCCGACACTTATCGAGGTTATATCAACCGGTTTATCAACCCTGAGCAATGGGATTCAGAGCGTCTTGCCTTCATGGATATAGTCATCATGATTGCCGGCATAGCCGAGATGCTCAACTTCCCCTCGATACCGGTGCCGGTGACGATGAATGAGTATGTCGAGATCGCCAACTACTATTCATCTCCACGCAGCGGACAGTTTGTCAACGGCATGTTGTTTGCCGTTGCCAACCATCTCAATCAGGAAGGTATTCTGCTCAAGTCAGTGACCAATTAATATTAACTTAAACATAAAAAACGATGTTGAATTATTCAATCCTTTGCGAGACACAGTCAACCGGCGCCAACAACTGGTCGGGTATCATCATGATTGTGGTGTTGATTGCCATTTTCTATTTCATGATGATTCGTCCTCAGCAAAAAAAGCAAAAAGAGATACGCAAGTTTCGCGAGAGCCTGTCTGAGGGCAGCAAAATCGTGACAGCCGGCGGCATCCATGG
Source organism: uncultured Bacteroides sp. (assembly GCA_964557035.1). GTDB lineage: Bacteria > Bacteroidota > Bacteroidia > Bacteroidales > Muribaculaceae > CAZKYR01. The sequence goes on from CAZKYR010000111.1 coordinate 3,480, forward strand.
CAAAATCACAGGCGTGAAAGAGTACACTTTCATGGTGAAAATTGCCAATGACACAGTCATCGAGATTGACAAAGGTTCGGTTTACGAGCCGGCAAGTGCACCTGCACAGTCAAAATAAATCGCTAAATCACGTGAGGGGATGTCGCAACCGAGCGGCATACCCTCGCATTTTATCAGACCGAAAAAGAAATGAAACGCTTTTGGCAACGATTATCAGTGCGATTGACGACCGAGCAAGGAAAGAATTTGCTCACGTTCTCGATTTTTGTGGTAATTTCGACTCTTTTTTGGTTTTTGATGACGCTTAATGACGATGCCGAGCGCGAGTATAACGTCAAAGTCGTCGTCAACGATGTGCCTGAGGATATAAACTTCATCGTCGAGCCTCCGGCCTCTATTCTTGTCACTGTCAACGGCAAAGGCAGTTCACTTGCCCGATATTCGATCGGGGGTGCGCCCAAGCTCGAAGTGTCGTTCAGCGACCTGGTGCAGTCTGCTCCGAATATGGCCGTGATGAGTCGCGGCGCGTTACGCAAGGCAGTGCGCGGACTCTTTGTGGATGATGTGTCTATCGTGTCGCTTGCACCCGACTCTTTCAAAATCACCTTCACGACAGCTCCGGGTGTGCGTGTCCCGGTCAAAGCAGACGTTCAGGCTACATCAGCGGCTAATCACATCATTTTCGGAGACGTACAGTTGTCAGTCGATTCGGTCACGGTTTATTCTGTCTCAGGGCATTCGATGAGTGACAAGACAATTATTACTCAGCCGGTGATGCTGAGTGAGTTAAAAGATTCGACAACGGTCACTGTCGAATTGATTTCTCCCGAAGACGCTCGCATCGAGCCGGCTAAAATTGACGTCACCGTCCCAGTCGAGCCGCTTGTGGCGCGCACGCGGACGGTTGAGATCGAGCCGATACATGTGCCCGCCGGCTACAAACTGTCGACATTCCCCTCGACTGTCGATCTGACCGTGATGATGCCCATGAGCCGCTATTCGGTAGACAACTCGCCGGTGAAAGTCTATGCCGACTACAGCACGGCCCATGACAATACCATCGGGCTCGCACTTTCTATCTTACCCGAATATTACCGGAATCCCATGCTGTCAACAAACCGGGTAGAGTATGTCATCGAGAAACGTCACTGATATCCGCCTCACTGCTGTCACAGGGGGCATCGGCTCGGGCAAGTCGGTCGTATGCCGCATCCTCGAGACACTCGGTCGTCATGTGTATGACTGTGATGCGCGGGCAAAGGCGCTGATGGATGCCGATGCCGGAATAAAGCATGCGATCGCATGTCAAGTGTGTGATGAGGCGATATGCAACGGTCAAATCGATCGCGCGAAGTTGGCTGAGGTTGTCTTTAATGATGCCGGCAAACTTGTCGCGCTCAATGCCATTGTTCATGAGTCTGTGCGACGTGACCTGTGCAATTGGGCCAAGTCACATCCCGACGGTTTTGTAGAGACGGCAATTTTGTATGAAAGCGGTCTCGACAGGATGGTTGATGAGGAGTGGGTGGTCGATGCGCCCGAGAGTGTGCGCATCGAGCGCGTCATGGCCCGCAACTGCATATCCGAGGATGAGGTGCGTCAGCGCATAAAGTCGCAGTCCGTTGCTCTCCCTGAGCCCACTTGCGGACGGCGCAGTATCATAGTCAATGATGGAATACACGCGGTCTTGCCGCAGGTGTCACAGCTGCTCGAACAGCACGACGCAACCCTCGGCAAGTGAACGTCTGACATCAATCAGACGCTGATTGCGCGACCCTCTGAAGTGCAATGTCAGGTCGCGTTCACTGTCAACGTAGGGCCCGTCGACAAGTACATCTATCAATCTGAGTACCCTCAACATCTGTGGCTGCAAAACGATATCCTCAAAGTGATAGCCAGTGTAGAGCCAGATGTTGTAACCTCGCTTCTTGAGTTCGTCGCAAAGGGTTGCCACTGCCTCGGGCTGATAAAGAGGGTCACCTCCGCTCAGTGTGACGTTAAATCCATTATCCTCAACGACTTCGATTATTCGCGAAACTGTCATCAGGTTGCCGCCGTTTATATCCCACGACTCGGGGTTGTGGCATCCGGGACACTGATGCTTACATCCGGCGACGTAGATAGAAGTGCGCAATCCCGGGCCATCAACCGATGTGCCCGGGACAATGTCGAGTATGCGCAGTGTGTCGTGCGAGGTTGTCATTTGTGTATGACGCGGTCAGAGAGCTCGGCCAACTTGGCTTTGTTCCAGCGGTCGGTCGTGCCCACGAGGTAGCCGGTGATGCGCTGCAGTTTGTCAATGTTGTGGCTGTGACATTGGGGACATTCCTCGAGATTCTCCTGTGCATTTTCAAATCCGCAGTCCATGCAGCGGTTGCGGTTGTGGT
>CAZKYR010000112.1:0-575 GCA_964557035.1 uncultured Bacteroides sp.
TTGTCGATGAGGGTGTGATGGGATAAATAGCTGCCACCTCCGTAAACATGTACGAAATGTGTGCTGCAGCCTGGTTACCGTCACAAGTTAAGAATTTCTTCTCTTTACTCATTGTGATTATTGTTAAAATAGTGATAATTCAGACGTTGTCATAACCGTGATGCCCACATGGGGCGTGCACAATTTTGGCAATGCAAAATTAATGTTTTTTTTACAACCGACAAACACAACAGCTCTAAAAACAGCGAGGCTTGTCAAAAAAAACTTATACAAAAATTCAGTGCATGACGACAGCAGGCCGCATCCCTGAGCGAGATGCGGCCTGTGAGATTTTTATGCGTTGCGATGACTGTCAGACGGCGTTGGGCACTTCGTCATCTACAGGGATATTGCGATTGACGTTCTTTGAGCCTATCAAGGCATAGAAAAGCAGATAACAGAGCATGGCGACTACCAGCCAGTAAGAAGCCAAATATCTGTCGTTGCCGGCAATCATCTCTTGAATCCAGGGCATTACACCGCCACCGACAACCATCATCATGAACAAGCCTGATGCCTTGGCCGTGTATTTGCCA
>CAZKYR010000112.1:585-5798 GCA_964557035.1 uncultured Bacteroides sp.
ATCACCGAAGTGAACAGGCCGCACAACACGAGCCACAGGGCCGGCATCGGCACGGCTGCCGTGGTGAAGCCATCCTCAACACTGTAGGCCGGCATCGAGACGGTGTAGCTGTCAGGCCCGAGGATTGCCAGCAAAATCAAAAGTATGCTGCAGCTTGTGGCCACGATGAGTTGCACGCGGCTTGACACCCACATGGAGATAACTGACGATGACAAACGACCTACAAGCATCAGGAACCAATATATGGCTGCCACACTCGTGCCGACAGCTACGCCGTTAACAAGAATGCCTGATGCCTCGGGATTAGACAGATAGAAAATCAGGACTGAGGGGATGCCCACCTCGGTGCCGACATAAAAGAATATGCCGATCACGCCAAGCACCGTGTGTCGGAAACTGAGAGGGCTATGTTTGTCTTTGCGACCGCTCTTGACGCTCTTGGCCGGCTCGGGAATCGTAACCAAAGAGATGATGATGAACGACAACACAAAGACGCCCATGGCGATGAGCAGCAACATCGACACATCGGCCATGGCTGTCTGTGCCGTCACTTGTCCCACAAGCATACCGACAATGAGCGGAGTGAATGTGCCGGCGAGCGAGTTGCACGAGTTGCCCAACTGCAACAGGGTGTTGCCTTTCTTGCCGCCACCGCCCATGAGGTTGAGCCTGGGGTTGACGACAGTGTTGAGCATACATACACAAAAGCCCGACACGAATGCGCCCAGGAGATAAATCACAAAGTTGAGCATCACAGGCCCTTGAGCGACGCTAAAGACAGTCGTGTCTGCGCCGACAAAGCTTGAGAGATATTGCAGGCCGAGACCGACGATGCCGACTGCCATCGCAGCCAATGCGGTGCGTTTGTAGCCGATACGCGACAGCAGGTTACCGGCAGGGATGCCCATGAAGAGATAAGCTGCAAAATTCATGAGGTTACCCATCATTCCCGCCCACGAATACTGACCTTTCCAGATGGTGCCGACAGGTGCGGCGAGGTTGGTCACGAACGAGATCATCGCAAACAAGAAGAACATCGTGATAATGGGAACGATGCTTGATTTTTGTTTGATTTGCTGTGAATTAGTCATTTAATTTTAAAGTTTAAGTTAGTTATTTAATCTTACCATAGCATTATTTCAGTAATTGCGGATGCCGAAAATGTCTGTGCCGATGCGGACCATCGTTGAGCCGCAGTCCATGGCAGTCCTGTAATCTCCGCTCATGCCCATGCTCACCACATCAAAGCCACGCAGGTCGGGTGCGATAAGGGTGCGGATGCGGTCGAACGTGTTGCGAATAAGCATGAAATCGGCTCTCACCCGCACGTCATCATCAGTGTTTGACGCCATTCCCATCACACCGCATATGTGTGTGTTGGTGAGACGTTCAAAATGTCGTTGAGCGAAATAGTCCTCCATCTCACCGGGCGTCATGCCAAATTTAGTCTCCTCGCGAGCCACATGAAGCTGCAGGAGCACCCGTTGCATCACACCGGCACGGCGAGCCTCGGCATCAATCAATTCGAGCAAGCGCTCCGAGTCGACGCTTTCGATCAGGGCAGTCTTGCCGATGATGCGGCGCACTTTGTTGGTCTGCAGATGACCGATAAAATGCCACCGCACATCGTCGGGCATCGCGTCAATCTTGTCGAGAAGCTCTTGCACGCGACTCTCGCCAAACACCCGTTGGCCCGCGTCGTATGCACTTCTGAGCGCCTCAACCGGGTGGAATTTAGACACAGCGACAAGAGTGACGTCAGCCGGCAGAGTGTCGTGATAATATTTTATGCGATCGGCGATCATCAGCCGAGTTTAACATTAAAGACATCGATAATTGGAGACTCGTTGATGCCGACGATTTCAAAGTCGGCCATCGTCCCTTTCATCCCCTCCATGAGGTTGTCGTAGGCGCCTTTAAAATCTGACGCAGCCACAAGCATCTGGGAAACTGACCGTTTCTCCACTGCCGTCTTTTCGTCAATCGTGATAAAGGCGACCTTGGCGAGATACCAGCGATCGGCAGAGTCATCGGGGAAAATCTCACTGATGCGTGTCGTTTTAACCGAGGGGACCGACATCTCGCCCGACACCAGAGGTGTCAGTTCTTCTATTACACGAGCCTCAGCCTCGGTCACTGACAATGCATCTACCAGATAGGGCTCACTGACACGTTTCATCGAGCCGTTTTCTTGCATTTTATCGTAGCGTGCTTTGCACTCAAACCAATTTGCCATTGTATATCAGATATTTGATTTTTGTTAAAAAGACTGTTTTTAGAGACACAAAGATAGCGATTTTTTTTGAACCATTTAAAACGGGCGCTACTTTTTTCTTGTTAACCGCTCTAATCCATGAACACCAGATAGACCGCCGCAATGACGAGCAGCATGGCGACGACATGATTCCATTGCACTTTAAAATCAGAGAACATGAAGGCACTCAACACCACAAAGATAACGAGCGTGATCACCTCTTGCATCACCTTGAGCTGCATCAGTGTGAACGGGCCTCCACGCTCGATAAAACCGATGCGGTTTGCCGGTATCATAAAGCAGTACTCAATAAGCGCGATGCCCCATGACAGCAGTATCACGCATATCAACGGCCAACTTTTGGTCACGCCCATGCTGTCGAGCTTCAGGTTGCCATACCAGGCAAAATACATAAACACATTTGAGACGATGAGCAACAACACCGTCGTAATCGCAGGATTCATTTATTATCTAATATTTTTTTGAGTTCGGTTAAATTTATATAGTGTGTTCCGCTGCCGCGGCCGATGCTGAATACACGACGTTTGGTCGCGTTGGCACGGTTGCAGGCAGGCGACGTATAGCCTGAATCTATCGGTCGCAGTGAATCCGGGACTGCATCAAAATCATCGATGCACACCGCCCTCGATAGAGGTGGATAACCTAAAATCACCCACATCTGCGGATGCTCTCCCGACACCATCGCCACCGAGGCGGTTGAGCTGTAGCGTGGTATGAAATCTTGGTCGACAAGCCACTCGTCATCGTTTGACGCCACCATATCCTTGCCCCACAGCGCGTGGTAAAAACTTGACGAAATGGTGTCGGTCAACAACCGTGGCGTCACGTCACGCCGTGCAATCGCGGGTGCGAGCAGATGAGACGCATTGGCGTATCTGATGTAGCCATACCCCTCGGTGACCGTGTCGCCGCTGTGTGAGTAATTTGTCCTGATGAGCAACGAATCTCCCAATCCATACCGTCGCCGGCCATAATCATCGGTCTCAAAATATGCACCTTTGCCGCTGCTATCGATGACTCCGAAGTTTGCCTGCACTCCCATGGGCTTGGCAAGCGTATCAAGAAGACACTCAAAATCGCTGAGCGTCCGGCACAATGCCAATGCCTGTGACATGACCCGACCCTCGCGATCGCGATATCGAGCCGTATCGGGAGCAAGATTATATGACGCAGTATTGATGATGCCAAAGCCGGCATCATTCATTCCCGCCCAAGCTTCGAGCAACAGAGAGTCGCCGCCGTTGAACAGTGCCACATAGCCATACCTCCCGTCGGAGGCTGCTACCCGCTCGATGAAATTATCATGATTGCCGGTGTCGCGATGCTTCCACAACAAGGTCTGTCCGTCGCGTGTGAGGCGGGCGGACACTATCGCCGACGTACAGGCAAGAGCGACCGAGACACCAGTCACAGCCATCAGGACAAACGCATATGTTTTGAGTCTATTCATACAAATTTACATCGGATCTACGTCATAGTGGATGCGAGCCGTCCTCACGTCGCGCGAAGAGGCCGCCATTGTCTCAAAAACTTCATTGAGCGTGCGTTTGACAGCTGCGACTGACGCCTCCACTTCAATCTTGAGCATGATTTTGCGGATATAATAGAGCTGCACCCGACCCACAGGAGGCTCTTCGGGTCCAAAGACACGGTTGCCGAGGCGTGCACGCAATTGCGCGGCAAAATCAGAGGCGAGTTTGTCAAGGATACGCGGATCTTTGTGGCGGATGTAGAGATAGATGATGCGTGTGAAGGGTGGATAATTGAAGTTGCGGCGTTCGAGCAATTCGCTGTTATAGTGCGACATATAATCGTGATTGACCAGATCGGTTATCACCGGGTCGTCCGGCCGCGAAGTCTGCACTATCACCGACGCACGGTTTGCCCCGGTCGTGTGGCGTCCGGCGCGACCTGCAACCTGTTCGAGCATATTGAAAGCCCGCTCGGATGCTCTGAAATCGGGGAAATTGATGATGCTGTCGGCATTGAGCACCGCGACCGTGTCAACGCCACCGAAGTCGAGCCCTTTGGTTACCATCTGAGTGCCGACGAGAATATCTTTTTTGTGAGCCGAAAAGTCATCTATGATGTCGGCATAGGAGTTTTTGTTGCGTGTCGTGTCGAGGTCCATACGCGCGATGCGTGCTTCGGGAAAGAGTTCTGTCACCTCATCCTCCACCCTCTCGGTGCCATAGCCGATGATATCGATCTTAGGCTCATGACAGTTTGGACAAAGTGCCGGCAAAGGATAAGTAGCGCCACAATAGTGACACACCAGCCGGTTGAGTCGCTTGTGGTAGGTCAATGACACATCACAACATTCACACTTGGGGATATAACCGCAAGCGCCACAACGCGCCATCGGAGCGAATCCGCGGCGATTGTGAAAAATAATTGCCTGACGACCGGCACTGACAGTGTCGCGTACTGACGCCACCGTTAGCCCCGCAAATGAGCCTCGTGTATCACCTTGCCTTCGGGAGGCCGTCATATCCACGACCTCCACGGTGGGGAGGGGCGCGTCACTGTATCTTTTGTCAAGTTTAACGAGTCCGAATTTACCCGCCTCAGCCTTGTAATAAGTCTCGACCAAAGGTGTGGCGCTTCCCAACAACGTCTTTGCGCCATGCATCCCGGCCAGGACTATCGCTACGTCGCGGCCATTGTAGCGGGGAGCCGGCTCTTGCTGCTTGTAACTGGGGTCGTGCTCCTCATCCACAATCACCAGTCCCAGCCGGCTGAATGGCAAGAAGACTGCCGACCTGGCGCCGAGCACGACACAAGGCTCGGACGAATCGAGCAATTTGCGCCATATGTCAACTCGCTCGTTGTCAGAAAACTTTGAGTGATAAATAATTATGCGGTTGCCAAATATATCTTGCAAACGGTGGGTCAACTGAGCTGTCAGTGCAATCTCGGGGACCAGATAGAGGGCTTG
>CAZKYR010000113.1:0-5541 GCA_964557035.1 uncultured Bacteroides sp.
GACGTACACGACCGAAGAACTCAGAAGAAGAGGCCAAAGAGAGACCGAGGCAGAGGTATCTTTCAAGTGGTATAGGACGAAAACATTAAAACTATTAACTATTAACCAAACCTGAGCAACAAGAAAATGTTATTTATACTCGCATCTTTTGGTCTTCTTATCCCCTTTCACTCAGTCACGTAGCCCGGCTACGCTCCTTCGTTCAAAAGAATAATAAGACTCAAAATATGCGACTCAGAATTTAACATTTCTGGTGAGACAGGCTCTACCTTAAATCCAATCCCGATATGGCAACTGACAGACGACATATTCCCCTCGACGTTTCGCGCGAAAGGTCATTAATCATGCGTGGCTTTGCCATCATGTTTATTGCGTTGCACAACTACTGTCACCTGATGACGTTTGTGGTGCGCGAGAATGAGTCTACCTTCTCTGACCGGCAGGTTGAGAATTTTTTCACGCAAGCTACGACGTGGTCAAAGGAGTGGATTTATAATTATTTTTCCTTTTTGGGGTGGTATGGCGTGCCGGTGTTCATGTTTCTGACAGCGTATGGCCTTGTGCGTAAGTATGAGTGCGATACGTCGCGCCCGTTGTCGCGCGGCACGTTTATTTACGACAACTGGCTCAAGTTGTTAGCATTGTTGTTACCCGGAGTGCTCTACTATGTGGCGTCCTATCTGTTTTTGTGTGTATTGCACAACAGCACGCCCGACGGTTTTTATATTTTTGAAGAGTTCTTCCTGCTGACGTTCCTGAACGATGCGCTTTATCCGTGGATAGATACTATCCCGGGGGTGTACTGGTATTTTGGCCTGACGCTTGAGTTTTATTTGCTTTATGCTTTTGCGATCTATCGCCGCAATCCCTACTGGCTTGTGTGGATGACGATAGCGTCGGTTGCGTTGCAGTTAGCTGTGTTGCCTGCCGAGTGGAATAACAACTCGCAGATGTACCTTATCTGGGTGAGACAGAATGTGACCGGGTGGATGCTTCCGTTTGCGTTCGGCATTTTGTTTGCGCGCTCCAAGGACATTTCCCGACCTCTCCTGATGCTTGTCATCGTGGCTGCGGTCGCACTGTTTTTCCCCACGATGTCTCACCCCATGCTGTGGCAGCTGTCTCTGCTCTGTGCAGTGGTGACAGCCTTGGCTGTGGCTTGGGTGTCGTACAAAATCCCTTATTGGCGCGATGTTTGGATGTGGATAGGGCGGTTGAGCCCGTTTATCTTTGTGGCTCATCCGATTGTGCGGAGTCTGATGTGGCGCAACCTCGCTCCTCACTCCGCGCCGTCAGGACGGCTGTTTTTAGTCTATGTTGTCTCGGTTTTCGCCATAGCGCTTGTTTACAAGGCGATTTGGGCTCGAGTGACGCCGCGTCTTCGCAAATGGTTTGCTCCGCTGCGTCCCAAGCCCGAAAAAAAACTCACTTATTAAAAAACTGTCGTATGCGCCTGAAGGTGTTAAACCCTATGATGCCATACTCAATCCAGCGGGTGTACTTGTCGAGTTTGCCGGCAAACTGAGAGGCGGCCGGGTTCAGGGCCGGATTGAAAGCCTGACCCAGGTACATTTGCAACTCCTGTTTTTTGAAGTCGGTCTTGATTGAATTGAGAGTCAGTTTATAGCGAATCTCATCGAGGTCATATCCCCGCCACTTGTTGTCAGAGTTCTTTTTCATTGTCATTGATTTCTTTAGGGGGTTCGATGATGAGACGGCTCACAAAACGTGCAACCGGACGAATGATAAGAGGCTTCCTGAACAGGTAAACGATAATCGTCACAGCGAGATATATGCCTGCCAGGATAAGACTTGCAGTCCATGCCGGGATTGCCTCGGTGAGCAGATCGACAAGCGCGTTTGACAGGAACGCCAGGATGAATGCTCCTAAAATGAGAAGTAGCAAAAAACTGATTACGCCGACCAGAAAAATGGTCAGCCTCTCGGCGACGGTGAGACGGACATTCTCAACCTTGAGGGCAAACAGTTTTTTGAGCATACGCCAAATGGTGCCGTATAAGCCGCCGTTTGATGTGGTTGCGTTGTAGTTGTCTGACATTTTGTGCTGTTTTTGGCTTTGGCGTCAACAATTGGCGACACCTTGCAAGCGTGTGATGAAAAACAAATAGGGGCCGTGCCGACATGTGTCTGAGAGAAAGATATACAAGACTTTTATGGTCTTACGAATCATGTCGTAGCCGGCCCCTATTGTTTGGGGTTTTATGATATGTTTTTAGCTGTTGAGCTCAGCTGTTATCTGATCGATGATTTCTTCGATCTCTTCTTCGGTAGCTTCGCCTTTGCGGCCACAGAGGCCATATTTTTCGCAGAGAGAGCGAATCTTCTCGCGCAATTCTTCACCTTTTGCAGGTGCGTAAAGCAGTGCTATACCTGCGCCTACAAGGGCACCTCCCAAGAAGGCATAAATCCAATTCTTATTCATAATCTTGATGTCAGGATATTATTATTTCTCAACTTCGGCTGCAAGCTCTTCAACCAATTTCTCTACATCTTTGTGACGGAGACGAGGACATTTTGCCTTCACGTAGTCTGCGATATCAGAGCGAAGTTCAGAGCCTTTTTTGGGGGCAAAAAGAAGACCAACTGCTACACCTGCAAGCGCGCCGCCTGCGATAACTAATGCTAAGTTCAATGCTTTCATAATTTCTTTGTTTTAAAAAGTTGTTTTGTTTTGTTGTTTGACATTATAACGCTTGGGGGTGCGAAAAGTTCGTTGCAATGCAAAATTAATGATTTTTTTTAATTCTCACCCCTCCTGTTCAATATTTTTATAATTTGCAAGAGACGCCGGGGTTGACTGTCACGGTGAAAATTAGTAACTTTGCAAGTTCTAAACAAGCTAAAAATGTCAGACATCATATCACTCAAAGGGGTTAGGGTCAACAACCTCAAGAATATCAGTCTCGACCTGCCCCGACGCCAATTTATAGTCATCACGGGCGTGTCGGGGTCGGGTAAGTCTTCGCTCGCATTTGACACGCTCTATGCCGAGGGCCAACGACGCTATGTCGAGAGTCTGTCGGCCTATGCACGTCAGTTCATGGGGCGCATGGCCAAGCCCGAGGCTGATGCCATCAAGGGTTTGCCGCCCGCAATCGCAATCGAGCAAAAGGTCAATACACGCAATCCGCGAAGCACTGTCGGCACATCGACAGAGATTTACGATTACATGCGCCTGCTGTTCGGCAGGGTAGGGCACACCTATTCGCCACGCAGCGGCGAGGAGGTGCGCAAGCACACCGTTGAAGATGTGATCGCCTGCGCGCAACGCTACCCCGAGGGTACGCGCATTGCGGTCACCGCTCCTGTCGTCGTCCCCGAAGGGCGCACATTTGACCAGCAGCTCGACGTGCTGCGCAGCGGCGGCTATTCTCGTCTCTACTTTGACGGACAGTTTGTGCAGATCGATGATGTGCTCGGGCACACTGTCAAGACAAAGCCGAAGCGAGGACAACAATATGAACTGTTGATCGACCGTCTGGCCGTGGTGCGTGAGGGTGACGAATTGAGCCGCCTGGCTGACTCGGCAGAGACAGCTTTCTTTGAGGGGGACGGTGCTTGCAACCTTGTCGTGTGGACTGAGGGGGGCAAAATTGTGACGCACAGATTTTCAAACCGTTTTGAGGCTGACGGAATCACTTTTATCGAACCCTCGGACCAACTGTTCAATTTCAACAATCCCTACGGCGCATGTCCGCGCTGCGAGGGCTTCGGGCGAGCTGTCGGCATTGACGAACGTCTTGTCGTGCCCAATATGACAAAATCGATCTATGAAGATGCTGTCGCCTGTTGGCGAGGCGAGAAGATGAGCGAGTGGAAGAATAATTTCATACGTGTCGCCTCCCGCCACGGTTTTGATATTCATAAACCCTACTGCGAGTTGACCGCCAAGGAACACGACCTGCTGTGGCACGGTGCACCCGGGGTGCCTTGTATAGACGACTTTTTTAAAATGGTGGAAGAGAATACCTACAAGATACAGTACAGGGTGCTCAAAGCGCGTTACACCGGCAAGACTATCTGCCCCGAATGTCACGGGTCGAGGCTCAAGCCGGCGGCCGGGTATGTCAAGGTAGGCGGATACACAATCGGTCAACTTGTGATGATGCCCGTGAGCCGGTTGCGTCAGGTGTTTGAGGCACTCGAGCTGCCCGAGCGTGATGCAGTCGTGGCAAAACGTCTGCTCATTGAGATAAGGCGTCGTCTTGAGTTCCTCGATGACGTTGGACTAGGATATCTCACGCTCGACCGTCTCAGCAACTCACTGTCGGGCGGCGAGAGTCAGCGCATCAATCTGGCGACATCGCTCGGCAGCTCGCTCGTCGGGTCGTTGTATATCCTTGATGAGCCGTCAATCGGTCTGCATTCGCGCGACACCGAGCGCCTCATAAAGGTGCTTCGCGAATTGCAGACCATAGGCAACACTGTGATTGTCGTCGAGCATGATGAGGAAATCATGCGTGCGGCCGATTATCTGATCGATGTCGGTCCGGCTGCGGGCAGTCACGGTGGCGAGATTGTGTTTGCGGGCAAAGCTGACAAAATATTGAAGGACAAAAAGAGCCTCACCGGCAAATATCTGTCGGGCGAACTCAAAATCGATGTACCCACGTCGCGACGCAAACCTGCAGGGTGGATTGAGGTCAAAGGTGCACGTGCCAACAACCTCAAGGGCATCAATGTGCGTTTCCCGCTCGGCGTGCTCACCTGCGTCACGGGCGTGTCAGGTTCGGGCAAATCTACCCTCGTCAACTCCATCCTTTATCATGCGCTCGCGCTCAGCCTTGATATCAACTCTGATGCTCCCGGAGCATACGACTCGCTCACCGGCGATCTCAGCCGCATCACTGACGTGCAGTTTGTCGACCAAAATCCCATTGGGCGTTCGTCGCGTTCAAATCCGGCTACATACCTTAAGGCGTATGATGAAATCAGACAGCTTTTCGCTTCTCAACAGCTGGCCAAACAGCTCGGTTTCTCACCGGCTTATTTTTCGTTCAACACCGAGGGTGGCCGATGTGAGGAGTGCAAGGGTGAGGGAACGATTACGATCGAGATGCAATTTATGGCCGACATCACAGTGGAGTGCGAGGAGTGTCATGGCAAACGGTTTAAACACGATGTCCTTGAAGTGAAATATCGCGGCAAGAATATCACCGACGTGCTCGACATGACTGTTGACCAGGCAATAGAGTTTTTTGAAGAAGACAGTAAGAACAACATGGCGTGCCGTGTGGCCGACAAGTTGCGCCCGTTGCATGATGTCGGGCTTGGCTACATCAAGCTCGGGCAATCGTCATCGACTCTCTCGGGCGGTGAAAATCAACGTGTCAAGCTTGCCTATTATCTTTCCCTCCCGGCATCGCGTCCGACAATGTTTATCTTTGACGAGCCGACGACAGGCTTGCACTTCAATGACGTCAAGGTGTTGATGGACTCGTTCTCAAGACTCATCGCCAAGGGACACACTGTCGTCATCATCGAGCACAATCTCGATGTCATCAAGACGGCCGACCATGT
>CAZKYR010000114.1:0-5478 GCA_964557035.1 uncultured Bacteroides sp.
AGCGGCTACATCCTAGACGTCAACCCCTTCAACCAGCCCGGCGTCGAAGACTACAACCGCAACATGTTTGCCCTCCTTGCCAAACCCGGCTACGAAGAGCAGACCGCAGCCATCCGCCAGCGCCTCTGATCCCCGTACCACACAACACATAGGCTCAGTCCTTACACACAAATCGACTCCCGCCCCATTCCCCCGGGCCGGAGTCGATTTTTTTAATTCCCTCACCACCTCCAAACTAGATGACGCAGATCAAACGGATTTACAATGATTATCTGCGAGGTTGATGCTAAGTGGGTTGGATATAGGCGGCCGGTGCTCTTATATGACCGGCAGTTGTGCGCTATCGTAATTATTTGTAATTTTGTGTCAAAATAATTGATATGAGAATTATGTGGAAGTATATTAGTCTTTGTGTTTTGGCGGGGTTAGCCGCTTGCTCTGGTGTGCAAAATAATTCACAAAAATCTGCAGCAGAAGAAGCTGAGAATCGCGAGGAGGTCGTTATGGACATCCGAGGTCAATGGGAGATCGAGAATGTCGTGGAGAATGACCTTTCATATGTCCGTCCGGCTGAGGTCGGGGAGGGATTCACGGCCTATATCGATTTCAGGGACGATGAGACATTCGGCATCATGACCAACTGCAATCACATCGGGGGCCGCTACTTGCTTGAAGGTGACTCAATAAGCCTGACCGAAATAGCAACTACTGAGATGGCCTGCGACAACATGGAATTAGAGGAGATGTTGAAAAAAATCTTGCCCGTCGTGAACGCTGTCGACTGCATCAATGACTCAATCACGCGCCTCAATACGCGTCACAGCGAGTCATATATCGTGCTTAAAAGGAGCAATCCGGTCGTCAAATAATGATTGCGCCCCGGGAGCTAACCGATGCGCTAACTCCCGGGGCGTGATAGTTTGTGGTAATGCCGGTTAATCAACCAGCATTCCGGCCGCAACATCCTGAGCCGCCTTGTCGCCCTTGGTCGCACGGATAATCTCGATGGCAAATGGCAATGTCGTGCCGGGACCCTCGGATGTAATCAGGTTGGGTTCTACGACAACGGTCTGCTTAACATACTCACCGCCATTGGCGTTGATGGCGTCGCCCAGACCGGGATAGCATGTCGCTTTCTTCCCTTTGAGAACGCCGAGCGGAGCAAGGACTACAGCCGGTCCGGCGCATATCGATGCTATGCGGCCGTTGTTGCTGTAGTGGGTCAATATCTTTGCTTTTACATCATCGTTGGCAAAAAGGTTTTGCGCGCCCGGGTCGCCGCCCGGAACGATAAGCCAGTCGGCATCATCGGTGTTGACGTCAGTGATGAGGGCGTCGGCCACGATTGTCTGGCCGGTTGCGCCCTTGACCTGAAGATTGTCTGAAACGGCTACGGCGGTGACCTCAATGTCAGCCCTTCGCAACGCATCAATGGTTGCGATAGCCTCGACTTCCTCTACACCCGGTGCGAGAAAGATATAAGATGTCTTTGCATTCATAAACATTGTTCCTGAAAAAATTGAAAGTGTGAGTAACACACTCTTTAAATTAAACTTCGACATATTGTTTCTTTATTTTACTTATCACTTCTCGACATGGGTCGGGAGGAGATTTCTGAACTTCACATTATATCAACCACCGAACCCAGTTGAATGTTCTCGCCCATAACACTCTTTATACTTTAGCCCGGTTGCAGGAGCCGCGGAGAATTTGTAATTTTGCCTATGGTTAGGCCCTCAGATCTATGGATATTCTCAGAAAAGAGTTAACCGCATTCTACAAAAGTCAGAAACTGGCGGATGAAAATCTTGACTATTCGTTGCTCGACGAATACAGGAATCGCATTGGTGTGATTGTTGACGTGGAGCATGATTGCCGAGTGATAACTGATGCGGCCGAGGACTGTTGTTACATCTGGGGCGGCAATTTTGCAAAATTGATAGGACTGTCCGACACGGCCGATTACATCACGACGACTGACTCGAGCGATGAGGATGAGATTTATAACCGTATTCATCCCGAGGATCTTGTGGACAAGAGGATGCTCGAATATGAGTTCTTCAAATACATCGACAGCCTGCCTGATGAATACAAACCTGACTACAAGGCCGTGAGTCATCTCAGGTTCAAGGATAAAACGGGCGAATACATCCGGGTCGACAACAGCACGCGGGTGTTATGCCTGTCGCCCAACGGCAAGGTATGGCTGATTCTCTGCTGCTATGACCTGTCGCCCGATCAAGGAGGCTCAGGTGGCATAGAACCGTGCATAGTAAACAGCAAGACAGGCGAGATCACCCGATTGCAATTGTCCGAGCGTCGCGCACGCATTTTGACCGACCGCGAGAAGCAGATCCTCAACCTCATCAAGGACGGGAAACCGAGCAAACAGATTGCCGACCAGCTGCATATAAGCGTGCACACCGTCAACCGGCACCGTCAGAACATATTGGAGAAACTGAGCGTGGGCAACTCAGTCGAGGCCATCATGGCAGCGATGCTGATGAGGCTGCTATAATGGTTATAAATCAGTATTTCGCGATCAGGAAACCGGTCGTAACTTTGTCGCAAAAAATGCGATGAAAAAAATAATGATTTCCCTTCTGTTTAGCCTTTTTGGGCTAAGCGATGCCACCGCCTCGGACAAAAGCGATTTTGACTGGGGCAACGCGACGGTCTACTTCGTCATCACAGACCGATTCAGCAATGGCGACACGACCAACGACATCAACTACGGACGAATTGTCGATTATGGCAGCGAACAGCTCAACGCCGCCACATTTCACGGAGGCGACTTCAAAGGTATGCTTCAAAAAGCCAAAGCCGGCTATTTCAAAGATTTAGGAGTGGATGTGGTCTGGATGACCGATGTCTATGAGCAGATACATGGATGGATGTCGGGCAGCGGGTCGGTAAACGATTTCCCACACTATGGTTATCACGGTTATTATCCTCTCGACTACACACAGATCGACAAGAACTACGGCACGGTCGACGAATTTCGCGAACTTGTAGACACACTTCACAGCCAGGGTATCAGAGTGATGCTCGGCGCAAACCTCAACGACCCGGGCTATCCCACACTGTTAGACGCGGTGCAATATGTGTTTGCCGACACCGGCCTGACGCAGACACAAGCCGCTCAACACATCCGCGACTGGAGCTTTGACAAATTCTTTGAGGACAGACTCGATTGGGACGGATGGTACGACCGCGGCTGGGTGCGAATGCCCGATGAAGGCTGGGATGAATCCAATCCGCTTGAAGCCACACTTTACGGGATGCCCGATTTCAAAGACGAATCAGACGAGCCGGTCGAGATACCCGCGTTCCTAAAGCGCAAATGGGAGGAAGAGGGGAGCGCCAACGACGCATGGGTCAATCCGTCTGCCCGCGATTTGCGCAAAGACCGGCAATGGAGCCCCATGCAATATCTGATAGCCTGGATCGCCTCCTGGGTTGAGGAATTTGGCATAGACGGCTTTAGATGCGACATCGTCGAGAACGTACATCTCCACCGTTGGAAAGAACTAAACGAGGCTTGCAACGCAGCTCTCACCTCATGGCGTCAAAAACATCCTCAAAGCCCCGCCTCGGCCTGGACCGATAAATTCTACATGACAGGCGATTACGACATGGCCGGGATCGACTTCAAGCCCGACTATGCCGATGCCGGATTCGCCAGCCTGGTAAACTTTTATTTCCCCAAACATGGCGATCTCGACGCCATTGTCTACACATGGCAGGCTTATGCCGACAGCGTCGCGTCGCATCCCGGCTGGCACCCCTTCAATTATCTCAACAACTCCTACCATCGCGATGCCGACATGGCAAATATGACCGACTGCGCCACCACCCTGATGTTGGCGCCCGGGGTCGCACAGATATTTTACGGCGACGAAACAGGCCGAAAACTCAGCGACGCGCGTCTCAACGTCGACAGCGCTCAGGCATTCCGCTCAGACATGAACTGGAACGACATCGACTCCACACTACTGAGCCATTATCAGCGGCTCGGCAACATCCGCCGGTCACACCCCGCCATCGGCATGGGGCGCCAGGTCACCCTCGACGAGCACACCTGCGTCAGGATCCTCGCCGGCGGCAGCGGTGAGAGGGCCAATGCAGGTGACAACGGTGAGAGGGCTTTTGCGGGCGACACCATACTCATAAGAGTCGCGCCTGTCGACAACCGTTCGATCTGTGTATCAGGGTATTTCGCAGAAGGCGAGCAGCTCGAAGAGCTCTACACCGGGCAAAAAGCCACCGTGACCGATAATGCAGTCACCTTCCCGACCTACCTCAACCGCATTGCCCTAATCACCCGCCCCCGCTACTAACCCAACTTCATGATAACAAAGCGCATGTATAAACCAATTAACGTGAGTGAGGGATGGTGGATTTAGAGATGGCGGGGGAGGGTGTCGATCTCGTGCTGGAGTATGGTGAGGAAGCGGGCGGCGTGGGCGCCGTCCATCTGGGTGTGGTGAAATTGGAATGATACGACAAGGGTGGTTTTGAACAGATGTTTCTTGTACTTGCCCCATATCATGAACGGGTTGTTGAACACGCCGCTGTACATGCCTACCGCGCCGTCTATTTCATATTGGGCGAGTGCTGATGTGCCGATTACCATGCTGTCGGTCAGGTCATGGTTCTGGCAGCTTTGGGCGACTTGTCGCGTAAGCTGCAGATATTGTGCATTGAATATGGCCAAATCATCGGTGAATGGCACATCACACGAACTGACTTCTCCCTGACTGTTTGCCACAATTGTATTGACGGCGAGTGAATCATACTCGATGAGTTTGCCTCCGACGGGAAGCATCTTAAACTCTTTTATCTGTGAGGCTGCACGTCCGATGCACCAGCACATGAGCATATTGAATTTCAGCCCCTGTCTGCGGCTGACTTTTAGCAATCGGGTGACATCAAGGGTCTTGAAGAATGTCACCATTGGCATTGGAGCGTTCATCCACATCTTGTAGGCATACGCTCGCGTTGTTTCGTCGGGGTTTACTTCTTTCATTTATCACAAAGTTAATTATTTTTATTGATCGTGCAAAATATAACCCTCGTGGAGTCGGAAACTTTTGCCTGCAAAGCTGTAGAATAGACGAATCTCTTCACTTGGCAGCTATTTGTGGATGAGCATAATTTACGCGAGCTACCTGCCGGGTTACAAATATTTTGGCTAACTTTGCAGTTGGAAAGACTGATACTTCACCGTGGCATATAGGTGAATAAACTCCAAATCAAGTTTGTAACTTGTGATGACGGACTCGACTGAAAAGGTTAAGAATATTGTGAAGTGCAAGAACTGCGGATGTTCGTGTACTTCAAACTTTTGTCCTGACTGCGGACAGTCGACCAAAGTGAAGCGGCTTGAAAACAAGAGTTTCTTCATCGGACTGCTGTCGGGGCTGTCACGCATCAATCAAGGTTTCCTTTACACGGCCTGGCAACTGCTGATTCATC
>CAZKYR010000115.1:0-5465 GCA_964557035.1 uncultured Bacteroides sp.
GGTCATGTATTTGCAATTGGCATTGATCTTTATCACCGGGCCACCTCCAAGCACGGGATGGTTGGTCGGATCTTGTTTTTCGGGATAGTTTGGATGGAGCGCATGTGCGTTGTCGGCCGAGATTAGGAATGAAGCGGCCAGCGCGCGGAGCAGTGTGTCATTGTCGGCCCCGAGTGCAGTGTTGATGCGGGTGAGGATGTTGTAGAGAATCGGTGACGCTGCCCCTTGTTTGGTGCCGCTGCCGGTCTCCTCGTTATCAAAGATTGCCATCACGCGAGTGTGGGCTGAGGGAGACTGACAGCCGTTCAAGGCTGTCATCGCTGCGTGAGCCATCGACAGGTCGTCGATGCGTCCCGAGGTGAAAAATTCCTCATTTACACCCACCGTACAGGCGGGTGTGGTGTCATAGAGTGCCAGGTCGCAATCGAGAATATCCGATTTGTCGATTTGCAATTCGTCGGCGATGAGGCGCAACAGGTAGTCCTCTTTGTTTACCCCGTCGTTGATGAGAGCCAACACGGGGAGCATATCTTTTTGACGCGATAGGGGATTGCCGTCGTTGACGGCGCGGTTATAGTGGATTGCCAGATGAGGTATGGTCAGCAGCGGACGTTTGAAGTCGATGAGACGGGTGGTTGGCTCGAGCGGGTTGTCGCTCTTGACAATCACACGCCCGGCGATTGACAGCGGACGGTCAAACCAGGTGTAAAGTATCGGGCCACCGTACACCTCGGTGTTGAGTCTGAGCACGCCTCCCTCAGAGAGCATCTCGGCATGCGGTTTGATGCGGAATCCGGGCGAATCGCTGTGCGCCGCGATGATATTGTAGCCGGCGAGCGGGTCGTTGCCCACGATGAAGGCAAAAATCGCCGACGAATTCTTGATGACATAGTGACGGCCGCCGGGCTTGAGCACCCACGATTCGCGCATGTCGAGCGGGGTGAAACCGTTGGAGCGCAGCTGACGCGCTATGTTGCGGATCGCCAAAAAGTTGCATGGTGATGAGTCGAGAAACTCTTTAAGGTCAGTTATTTGAGGTGTCATTGTCTACGGGTGTTACGGGTTGATGATTGGTTGTATTGTCATTTGCGGGCTCAGCTGCGCCGTCAGGTTGGCCGGCGGTCGCGTCTGTCTCGGAGGGGTTTCCCTCAGTCGGCTCGGGTGGCTCGATCACGGGCATCTGCCTGAGATTGGCGACAGGTTTTGGCGCCACGTTCTCCTCAGGCTCTGCAAGCAGCTCTAACATGGCCTCCGATACGTTGAACACATCTTCGGGGCCTGTAGGGCGCAGGTCGGCATACCAGTTGAATTTCGGTAAGAAAAACAGACTCTTTTTGGCGAGGTAGAGTGGGGTGACAGTGCCGTTGGTCTGTGGCCACATCTTGAGTTTTTTGAGCGTTTGGCCGTCAAAATGTGCTGTCATGAAGCTCGACTCGACGTTGGCGATTTTGTTGTAGGTCGAATCTTCCTCTTGCGGGAACATGATAGCCTCCACGGTGCCGCTCACATCGAGACGGTCGAGCTTGCCGTCAATCAGGGTGGCAAACATCTCGCGCCCGCTGAGCTGGTTGTAGTAGCCCGGTTCGATTTCCTCAGCCGAGAATCCGTTGGCCGGCAGTCTGAGCCAGTCGACTGTCGAGTCATTGAGATGAACATCAATGAGATTGCCGTTTATCTGCCGATTTTCACTCCACACGATCGGGTGCCGTTTGAGGTGTAAAACCGAGTCGCGTTGCACAAAAGTCATCGTGTCGCAGAGTCCTTGCAGGTCAACGCGCCAAAATCTCACGTGTGGCGATGCAATGATGTGATGAGTTGTGTCGGCCGGTGTGATGATGCTGTCTTGATTGATTTTGTCGCGCTCCTCCGGGATGATGATTTTGAGCGAGCGTATGGTGTCGCCGTGCAGATAGAGCGTGTCAGGACGTCCAAATTCGCGTGCCAGCGCGCGGCCGGTGACGATGGCGCTGTCATTCACTTCGTTGTAGAATCCATATGCGCCGTTGAGCATCACATGATTGGTCGTGTCATGAATCTCGACATTGCCATAGCCGATGCCGTAGCCTGTCAGCCGGTCATAAAAAAGTGTGTCGGCCGTGAGTGTGTTGCCATTGTTGGCTACTACTAACGATCTGTTGAACAGCAGTGTGGTGTCGGCCGTGGTGTTGTAAAATGCACTGTCGGTGTGGATGACACCGTCGCGCGAAGTGATGACTGCCGGTGAATTGATTTCGGCAACCGATGTGGTGGTGTTGTATTGCAGACGCTCAGAGCGGATGTCGAGACGGCTACCGTCGTCATCATTGCTGACAAGGTGTACGTTGCCGGCAAAATTGGCCTCTTTGGTCGAGGGGGAATACTCGCCGTAGTGCGATGTGAGGCGATTGTTTTTGTCTATCAGCGTGCCACCGAACTCATAGTAGCCCAAGTCGTACCCGAGGTCATAGTTGAATTCAATCGTCTGAAGCTCGACATCGCGGTTGATCAGGCGTACGTCTTGTCCATAGTCACTATAGAGAATCGCCAGCCGGTTAGTGTCGGTGTAAACGAGACGGTCGGCATATACAAACAGTGTGTCTCCCTGTTCCATGCGCACATTGCCAAATGCCTCGATCATTCCCTGAGTGTCGTTGAAGTGGGCGCTGTCGCAGTACATGAACATACCCTGTTTCCTGAACTCGACATTGCCGGTCAGAATCTGATAGGGGAGACCTTGCCGGGCATCGAGGCGGTCGGCTCTTTCAAGAAAAAAGCGCGAGCCGTCATTGCGGTCTGCACCCGGCACTGTCGGGCGTGCCGAGCGGTCGTCGGCATTCACGCCGGTCGACGCACAGACCAGCGTCAGCCCGATGGCAAGAGCCGGGAGAACTCTGAGAGCTTTGCTAAATCGCTGTTTGTCTGCGCGTGTTGTCATTGTGCGTGTTTATTTATCTCCTTTGCGAAGTTTGAGCCAACCTTGATTCTGAAATTCGCAGTTGTCCCATCCATCCTCGATGCGGACGTACGTGTCGCGTATTTTCTTTTCAATCCAATCGCTGATGATTTTGGCTTTTAGCGATGATTCATACATGTTTTTGATGAGCTGATAGTCGTCAGCCATATTGGCCTTGTGAGGCTCGATGCGCTCGGTCAGTTTTACGATGGCAACGATGTCACGGTCGCGCTTGGGATCTTTCATGATGAAAGCCTCAGAGATGTCGCCGGGCTGCATATCGGCAACTTTGCGTGCAATCTCCTGTGGCAGGTCAGCCATCTCAAAGCGCGTGTCGCCGGTGTTGTCATTGACCATCACACCGCGATTGTAGCGCGTGTCTTTGTCTTGAGAGATATAGGCGGTCGCTTGCTCAAATGTGAATTTGTTGTCAACGATGTCAGTGCGAATCGAGTCAAGACGGTTAAGCGCGGCTGTCAGTTCGGCATCAGAGACTTTCGGACGCAACAGGATGTGACGTGTATTCACCCGGTCGCCACGCTTCTCGATCAGTTGTATAATGTGGTAGCCATATTGCGTCTCGACTATCTTTGACACCTTCTTCGGGTCGTTGAGGTTAAACGCCACGGCTGCGTATTCGGGCTCGAGATGGCCACGGCCCATAAAACC
This sequence comes from uncultured Bacteroides sp., assembly GCA_964557035.1. Classification (GTDB taxonomy): domain Bacteria; phylum Bacteroidota; class Bacteroidia; order Bacteroidales; family Muribaculaceae; genus CAZKYR01. The sequence goes on from CAZKYR010000115.1 coordinate 3,602, forward strand.
TATCTCGCCGCCGCGGATGCCCGAGCCCGGGTCCTCAGAATAGAGGATCGCCAGAGTCGAGAACTCGCTCTCGCCGCTGTTGATGCGCTCTGTGAAGTCACGCAGTCGAGCCTTTATATCTTCAATCTCGCTGCGTGGTATGGTGGGATTGAGCGTGATTATCTGTACTCCGACTTGCATCGGCACATACGGCAGTGAATCCTCTGGAAGGGTGTTAAAATAGCGGCGCACCTCGGCCGGAGTAGACTTGACATTGCGGGTGAGGCTGCGTTGCACCTCCTCGACGCGATAGCGGTTTTTGAGCGCCTCTGACATCTGCTCGCGAAATTCGGGCAGCGGGCGGTGCGTGTACTCCTCAAGTTTCTCCTTGCTGCCATAGTTGGTGATGAGCATGTTGAGACGAGCCTCAACCTCCATCTGTATTTGCGAATCTGAAATTTGCACCGTGTCAAGGTCGGCTTGGTGCAAAAACAATTTCTCGATAGCAAGCTGTTCGGGCACGACGCAATATGGGTCGCCGTTGATTGGCGTACGTTCATATTGCATTTGCTGGTAGGCATCCTCGATGTCTGATTTGTAAATGGGTTGATCGCCAACCATCCATGCCACCTCCTCGGCGACGTTGTTGGGCGTGACTGCCGTAGCTGAGATGGCTAAGGTTGCCATGGCGGCATATAAAAGATGTCTTGTTTTCACTTTTTGCAATATTTAGTCAAGCGACAAAGTTACAAAAATCTTTTAACACCCCCAAATCAAAATCATCCCCCTTTTTCATCCGTTTTCATTCGTTCTTACTCGAATGTCAACGAAATGTAAGGTAGCATCGTTGTGTTACTATTTACATCCGCATCGTCGAGTTGCTTGTTTTTTGGCGTGCTTGTGTGACGGTGTCGCGGTTTTGTTGTATATTTGTGCCAAATTAGCGCACGATGAGCCGGTATGCCGAAATAATATTGCCTCTTCCCTTAAATGCCACTTTTACCTATGCCGTCCCTGACAGCATGGCCGATACTCTCGGCATAGGTTACAGGGTGATTGTACCTTTTGGCAACAAAAAATATTACACCGGCATCGTAGTGGCGTTCACGGCTGCTCCCCCGGCTAATTTTGACACCAAGGAGATTTCGCTCGTCCTCGATAACCGCCCCGTGATACGTCATCCGCAGGTGAAGCTGTGGCAATGGATCTCAGACTATTATCTTTGCCCGATCGGCGACGTGTATCGCGCAGCTGTGCCTGCCGGGCTGAAAATTGAGAGCGAGACCTTTATCGAGCAAAATCCTGATTATGAGACTGACGATTCCAGGCAGCTGAGTGCCGAGGAGGTGGCTGTTGTTGCTTTGCTCGATCACAACGGGGCGATGCGGGTGAGTGAGATTGAAAAAGAGTCTCGCTTGCCTCACCTTAGCCGCCTGATTACTGCTATGCTCGACCGTGGGGTGGTAATCATCTCGGAGAAGTTGGTCGAGCGCTACAAGCCGCTTCGCGAATCGTTTGTAGTGCCTGCTTTTGACCCGGCCAAAGATTTACAGGCTGCCTATGCAGCTGTCAAGGGTGCCTCGCGACAAGAGCAATTGCTGACGACACTGCTGATGCTGACAAAGGGTTCGGCAGATGTGACGGTGACATCTTTGCTCGAGCGCAGCGGCTGCTCGCGGGCAATATTGAACGCTTTGCGAGACAAAGGTCTTGTAAACATTGAGCGCCGCGAAGTGAACCGTTTTAAACTCGCCGAGACGCCGTCAGAGAAGTTGCCCGTTCTCACTCAAGCACAGTCTGAGGCTCTGAGTGCGATATACCGGGCGTGGGATGACAAGTCTGTCACGTTGTTGCACGGTGTGACATCTTCGGGCAAAACCGAGAT
>CAZKYR010000116.1:0-5442 GCA_964557035.1 uncultured Bacteroides sp.
CAACTGTTGCGGAGATTAAGCGTAATCTACTGTACTTCGATTAGGCAGCAAGAGCATAGTTGTTATTGCCATTTAAAAAGTCGATGTCTCTGATTAAAGAGCGTAGGCATCATCGCTCTGCATGCTTACACACCACCTCTACGCGCTGTCAAAACCGGTCATCCCCGTTGGTACACGCTCAGTGTGCTTTGCAAATTTAAGGTTTTAACGGGCGAGGTACAAATGATGTTTAGTCGATTTAACAAAAATTAACTAAAATGTAACAGAATTAAATGAACCGTAACACGATTGTAACCGTTTTGAAATCATAAAAACAATAATTCATCTCATCAACTCTATTATGAAAAAGTCTTTTATACCCGCCGCCATTGCTATCATAGCTGTTTTCACTGCTGTCAGCGCATCGATCGTTCGAGTGAACGCTATGGCACAGAAACAAGAGTGTATCCGCTACACCGGTGTCGGCCCTGCTGTGGCTGAGGGGGTGGATGTTGACAAGCTGCCTGAGCGTGCACGCGACTTCATTGGCCGTCACATCCGCGATTGTGAGGTTTCATATGTCGACAAGGAGTTTGACAGTGGCATATACGAGGTGTATATGACTGACGGCATTGAGGTGGACTTTAATGCTCGCGGTGACTTCCAAGAGATTGAGGCACCTGTCGGGTATGTGCTCACAAAGTCGCTTGTACGTGAGCTGATTCCTGCCAAGAGCTACAAGGAGCTCATTGAGATGGATTGCATCAACAATGTGGCGGCCATCATTGTCGATTCAAACGGATACAACATCGATTTCGCAGGTGTCGATCTCGACTCGGCTTTGTTTGATATGACCGGCAAACTGGTCGCTCTTTATGAATGACGAAAAGAGATAACTTTGCTATTTGATTTTGATATTGCGGTCAGGCGAGGCATGTGAATGTCGCGCCTGACCTCGTTTTTGGAGGATCAGGGGTATCGGTTCGCTTTTTTTTCGTAACTTTGCACTCGTTATGGAATTTAAGCTTCAAGCCACTGACTGCGGGTCGAAGGCACGTGCCGGTCTGATCACCACCGACCACGGCACCATCGAGACCCCCATCTTCATGCCTGTGGGCACGTTGGGCTCTGTCAAGGGGGTTCACATGCCCGAACTGCGCGACGACATCAAGGCTCAGATTATCCTGGGCAACACCTATCATCTCTACCTGCGCCCGGGGACTGAGATATTGCGTCGTGCGGGCGGCCTGCATAAGTTCAATGGCTGGGAGCGACCGATTCTGACTGACAGCGGCGGTTTCCAGGTGTTTTCGCTTTCGGGCAACCGCAAACTCACCGAGGAGGGCGCTCATTTCAGGTCGCATATCGACGGATCCAAGCACCTGTTCACACCCGAGAATGTCGTTGATATCGAGCGTATCATAGGAGCCGACATCATGATGGCGCTCGATGAGTGTCCCCCCGGCACATCTGACTTCAATTATGCCAAGAAGTCGCTCGACCTGACGATGCGCTGGCTCAAGCGCGGTTGGAAGCGGTATAATGAGACTGAGGGCCTTTATGGTTACAGACAGGCTTATTTCCCGATCGTACAAGGATGCACCTATCCTGAGTTGCGCCGACGCGCAGCCCTCGAGGTGGCCGAATTGGGCGCCGATGGCAATGCAATCGGCGGCCTGGCCGTAGGGGAGCCGGCCGAGGTGATGTATGACATGATTGAGGTTGTCAATGAGATTTTACCTGCTGACAAGCCTCGTTATCTGATGGGGGTCGGCACTCCGGCCAACATTCTTGAGGCAATTGACCGCGGCGTCGACATGTTTGACTGTGTGATGCCTACCCGCAACGGTCGCAACGGCATGATCTTCACCAAGGACGGCATCATGAATATGCGCAACCTCAAATGGGCCGACGACTTCTCTCCGTTGCAAGAGGATGGCCCGAGCATCGTTGACCGCATCTATTCAAAGGCATACGTGAGACATCTTTTTGTCGCTCAAGAGCTTTTGGGCATGCAGATTGCATCGATCCATAACCTTGCATTCTATCTGTGGCTTGTCGGCGAGGCCCGCAAACACATCTTCGCCGGTGACTTCCACTCATGGAAGACCGAGATGGTCAATCGAGTCATGCAACGCTTGTGAAAAAGATTAAAGACATACTATCGCACTTCAAAATCACGTCACCGGGACAGTGGTTTACGTTGATAGACCGGTATATCATCCGCAAGTTCCTCGGGACTTATATCTTTGCCATTATCCTGATATTGGCAATCACGGTGATGTTTGACATCAACGAGAAGCTCGACTCGTTTCTCAAGGCGCCGCTCAAGGCCACGGTCTTTGACTACTTCATGAACTTTCTCCCATATTTTGCCAATCAGTTCAGTCCGCTTTTCACATTTATTGCCGTCATATTTTTCACCTCAAAATTAGCCGGACATTCCGAGATTATAGCTATGCTGTCATCAGGCATGAGCTATAAACGTCTGATGAGGCCCTATATCTTCTCGGCGGCGGTGATCGCAGCGGCGACCTTCGTCCTGAGTTCGTACATCATTCCGCCGGCCAATGTAAAGCGCATCGCTTACACAAACGAATATGTAAAAGACAAGAGTGTCGACTATGGAGCCAACATCATTCTGCAGGTTTCGCCCGGCGAGATAGCCTATATGAGCCGGTATGACAACAACACCAAGTCGGGTTCTCAATTCTCGCTCGACTCGTTTGACGGCAAGATTCTCACATCGCGTCTGACCGCGCGAGTCATTGAGTATGACACACTCTATCAGTGGCGTGTGCGCGACTATGTGATACGCGAATTTAAAGATAACCGCGAATATATACGCACCGGTTATGAGCTCGACACTATCATCCCGATCGAGCCCCGAGACTTTTTGATTTCAAAAAACGACCACGAGACACTCACCACGCCGGCCTTGCGCGAATATATCAACAGGCAAAAAGAACGAGGAGTGGCAAACATACAGTCATTTGAGATCGAGCTTCACCGACGCTATGCGATGTGTGCAGCTGCGTTCATTCTCACCATCATCGGGGTGTCGCTGTCTTCGCGAAAAGTCAAGGGGGGGATGGGATTGTCGCTTGCCATCGGACTGGTGCTCGCGTTTTCCTATATTCTCTTTCAGGGTGTCACCTCATCCTTTGCCGTGTCGGGACTGACATCGCCGATGGTGGCGATGTGGATTCCCAACATCGTGTTTGCCATTATAGCCGTCTTTCTTTATCGGCGTGCTTCAAAATATTGAATATGAACGATTATATCAAACTGCGCGTTGACATGTCTCCCTGCAATGAGACTGCGACAGACATCATGGCTGCAATGTTGGCCGAGAATGAATATGAGAGTTTTGAGCCTGATTCAACCGGGCTCACGGCCTACGTCCGTGCGGAGGCATTTGATGCTGCCAAAGTCGCTGAGGCGGTCGACAATTTTATTCTTCCCGACATCACGCTGACGACTGCGACAGAGCTTGTCAAGGGGCGCGACTGGAATGCCGAGTGGGAACGCAACTATTTTAAGCCTATCGTCATCGACGGCCGTTGTGTCATCCACAGCACGTTTCACACCGACACACCGACCTGTGAGTATGACATTGTCATCAATCCCAAAATGGCATTTGGCACAGGCCATCATGCCACCACTTCGCAAGTAGTGGCTCAATTGCTACATATCGACCTCGACCGACAAACGGTCATCGATATGGGCACCGGCACCGGTATTCTGGCGATCCTTGCGGCCATGCGGGGCGCCGCACACGTCACAGCCATCGAGATAGATGCATTTGCTGTCGAAAACGCACGCGAGCATGTAGCGCTCAACGGACAGTCAGACAAAATCGCTGTCATACACGGCGATGCGACCGCGCTTGAGGGTATCGAGCCCAAAGCCGATATTTTCATCGCCAACATCAACCGCAACATCATCATGCACGACATGCACCTCTACGTCGAGGCGATGAAAGAGCATGCAACGATGATTTTGAGCGGTTTTTATGAACGCGACATACCGATGATTATGAGAGTCGCAAAGCCTTTTGGTTTCTCTGAGCTGACTCATACGACTGACAACGAGTGGGCATGTCTTGTCCTAAGACGATAAAGACTTCGCAGTTCTCCGTGCCGTCAAAGACGGTCACGCGATTGCTGGTAGGGCGGTTGGCGGCCCGCAAATGGTTTGTCATTGCAATGCCGTTTGTGCTCTTGGCAACGGCAGGATTGTGCTTTGACAATGCTTTTTATTTTGTCGCGTTGATGTACCTGTTTTTGATAGTGCCGACACTGGTGATGATTGCGTACTTCAACGAGATACTTCGCGTCAGTGCAATCAAATCAACTTACGCGCAGAGTGTTATCATTAATCTTGACTGCGACTGCGTGACTGTCTCATACGCGCCTATAACTGATACAGACTCGCCGGTTAACATTGATTTGTCAGATCAGGAATACAAGGTCGATATCATCAGAAATACATTCTTTACCGCCCGACACATACTCATTCGCACTGCTCCGCACGACTATATTATCATACCTATGAATGCTCTTGAATCGGCCGATTTACTTGAGTTAGGCTATTTTTGCAATGGCGCAAACAGTCCAACGACACCGGCACCGAGATAAGAAAGCAATGCGCCGAGCCGACTCTTGAATCTCACATGTTTCCCCATAAGCGACCTCAGTCGATTGCGGCGTATCACACGCCAGCACCTTTGGGACACCTCCTTGTCATCCTTAAACAGCAAGAACATGTTGTAGTTGGCGCTGAACACACGCTCGTTCACTGCCTGAGTGAGCGCAGGGTCGGATAACCGCATGATGAACTCGCGCACACGGTCGACCATGTCGAGGACGTCAAGCCTGTCGACCGAACGATTGTTGATGAAGCTGCTCTCATGGTCGCGATAGAAATAGAGTCGGCGCGATGTCACGGCCACGCCACCCAGATAGGCCCTTATAAATACTCGGGGCGACCACTCAAGGTCTTCATATCTTCTGTCGGGCAAAAACGGATTTGCGACGACGACATCGCGTTTATATAACTTGGCGCAGGGTGAGCATTCAATCCCTTGGCGTTGATAGAGCATCCATTTGAGGGCCGTATGGGCATCATAAATGCGCAGATGCTCTTTTATATCACCGTCAAATTTTGGCTCGCGACCGCGATACATGCCGCAGCACACGATGTCGGCCCCTGTTTGTTTGGCTATCGTATAAAGCGTGACCGTAAAATCGGGAGCCAGCAGGTCATCGGCATCAACCAAAACGATAAACTCGCCACGCGCACTCGCAATGCCGGCGTTGCGGGCGCGTGACACACCTCCGTGACCCGGTTCGATAAGCACAACATTTGGTGCTGATGCAAACGTGCGGCACAATTCGCCCGAGACGTCAGTCCAGCCATCTTCTACCACAATGAGCTCATACAGCAAGCCGCCCACCTGTC
>CAZKYR010000117.1:0-5346 GCA_964557035.1 uncultured Bacteroides sp.
GGGCGCATCTACTGGCTTCAGATCCGTCCGATAGTGAGCAAGAGCGAGCAGGTCGCCTTCCTCAAGGAGCACCAGATACTCATCAAGCATGCTCTTCTTGGGGAAAGTGATGCCATATACACGCACCAGCTGATTGCGCTTCTCATCGCCGCGCCAGTACGCGCCGGCAAGAGACAGCACCTTCACAGCCTTGATAGCACCTGTATTAGGGAGGTGAGGACCGCGGCAAAGATCAGTGAAATTGCCTTGAGTATAAGTAGTGATGTGACCATCCTCAAGTTCACTGATCAGCTCACATTTATACTCCTCGCCTCTATCACCGAACATCTTGAGTGCATCAGCCTTCGAGATATCTTTGCGGATAATCTCCTCTTTCTTTTGAGCAAGCTCAAGCATTTTAGCCTCAATCTTCGGGAAATCGGCGGCGGTTATCTGGTGTTCTCCCGGGTCTATATCATAGTAAAAACCATTCTCGATTGCGGGGCCAATACCAAATTTGACACCCGGATAAAGCTCTTGAAGAGCCTCAGCAAGCAGGTGTGCCGAACTGTGCCAAAATGCGTGCTTACCTTCAGGGTCATCCCACTTAAACAGCTTGACAGCAGCATCTTCATTGATGGGACGGCTCAAGTCCCACTCTTGCTCATTGACCGATGCGGCAAGCACATCTTTAGCAAGACGGGAGCTGATTGAAGCCGCTATTTCAAGCGGAGTGACACCGGCCTCATATTGTTTAACCGACGAATCGGGGAAAGTAATATTTATCATCTTTCTGTAATCTATTGATTTACGCACAGTTAACCAACGCGAGTGATTCCTGCGCTACGAAGTGCAAAGTTAGTGAGATTTTTTTTAACAGCCAAATGTTTGGCGTCAAATATTTTATAAAATTTTTTCTTATTTGTTACTATATGCCGCGGGCATCGAGGGCAGCCTGATAGCGACGGGCATTTGCCTGATGCGTGCCATAGTCAGCCGCAAAATTATGATAGCCTGAAAAGTCCTCTTTTGCACACATGTATATATAAGGATTTGCCGGTGCATCAAGGACGGCGTCCAATGTCGCAGACGCAGGCATTCTGAGCGGCCCCGGCGGCAAACCGGCATACATGTATGTGTTGTAGGGGGAATCGACGCTGAGATGTCGGCGTGTGATTCGCCTGATCGTGCGGTCGCCTACTGCAAACTTCACGGTCGGGTCGGCTTGCAATTTCATCCCCCGGTCGAGCCTGTTCATATAGAGACGGGCGATCTTACCATACTCATCTGTCTTGGCTGATTCCTCTTCAACAATAGATGCCAATATCGACACTTGCATAGGTGTCAATCCATTTGCAGCAGCCTTAGCCAGCCGCTCGTCGTTCCAAAACGACGCCGTATAATCCACAAGTCTGTCAATGACTCTAACGGGCGAATCAGTCCAATAAAACTCATAAGTATCAGGCAGAAATGCCGACAGATAGGTTTGTTTTGCATATCCGCGTGACGGCAGAATGCTGTCAGCCGCGGCCAAAAATTCATCAGCCGAAAACTGCATCTTTGACGCTACACGTTCGGCCAACGCATCCATTGACACTACATTATTATACGTGACGCGAACCGGAGTTTGCCGCCCTTGAGCAATCATATTGGCAATCCGCCAGGCAGGCATACCGTTTTTAACACCGTATGCACCCGGTTTCGCACCACCTTTTGCGCGAATGAGCGTGTACACACGTTCACCCGACTTTTCGCCAAGAGAGGATAAAAGCGAATCTTTGACCGCGTCCTCGTCGGCGCCTGCCGGCAAATAGACCGTCACATCCGAGCCTTCATAACTGCTCGAGACGCAGCCATAGAGCCCCCACCCCGCGACTAACACCGTCAGGAGAGCGGCGACAGTGAATATAATCAATTTTACTCGGCGTGTCATTCTCCTTTGGCAAAAGGCGATTTAGGCTTGACTGCTCTATACTCCTTGAGGTACTGCGGCACAGAATAGGCGGTATCAATAAAATCGCCATTCTTATACGCCATTTCAGCCGGAGCCACCATATTAACCGCCAATGGAGTGATGCCATGCAGTTGAGCGACATTTTGTGCGGGCGCTATCAACTGCATCGCTTTGTCTGATCCGTTTCCGCACAACACTATGGGCCGTCCTGTGGAAATCACGTCTGCGAATGACTCCGACTCAAGAATCAATGACTGCGGAGCAATAAGCTCATTGAGCGACATGTCGTAAACTGCGGTGTAAACCTCGTCGCGGCGAGCATCAATCATCGGTATGAAAATCGTATCGGGAGTGATGATGTCTACCGGAGCAAACATAGCGCCGACAGCAATTACTTTCAACGAACACAACCCGATCAGCGGCACTTCGAGCGCATACGCCAGTCCCTTGGCTTCAGAAAGGCCTATGCGCAAGCCCGTATAGCTCCCCGGTCCAAGCGTAACAGCTATCGCATCTATCTTGAGACCTTTGCCGGCTGCATCATCGAGACACGATTTGATATATCCGCTCAAAAGCGACGAGTGGTCACGAGTGTCAAATTCCTCGCGATGACTCAATATCATCCCCTCCGCACTCAGTGCGACAGAACACACATCTGTCGAAGTATCTATGTTGAGTATTACTGCCATAAATAAAAAAAGAACCGATTTAAATCCAAAACCGATAAAAAGCATACAAAGATACACGTTTTTTTATGAAGAAACATTAACTTTGCACAAAAATAACCGTCGAGACATGCTATATTCGATGACAGGATTCGGACGTTCTTGCGCCGAATTTAACAACAAAAAAATCACTGTTGAGATAAAATCACTCAACAGCAAACAGTTAGATCTATCTGTACGCTTGCCGATGCAATATCGGGCCATCGAGTCCGAGCTCCGCAGCATGGCACTGCGTATTCTCGAACGTGGTAAAGCCGATTTGACAGTAATTATCGAATCGACCACTCCCGAGCTATCAACTCAAATAAATCTCAACGCCGTCAAGGCTTACAAAGAGCAAATCGAAAAAATTTCGGAGGCAACCGGCATCCCCTGCCCCACCGACTGGTATCAGATTTTGACACGGTTGCCCGACGTGATTGTGAACTCGACCCCGGATGCTGACAACGGTGACGACTGCGATTTTTTGATCCGATGCGCCACTCAAGCGATGGAAGACCTGATGACTCACCGTCGAGCCGAGGGCCTCAAACTCGAAAACTTTTTCACATCACGCATCGATGCCATCAGAGAGTTGCTCAATCAAGTGCCACAGTATGAAGAGGAGCGACTGGTGCGCATACGCAAGCGCATCGAGGAAGGCCTCGAGAAAATATCGCTACCCGAATATGATAAAGGCCGTCTCGAACAGGAGATGATTTTCTATATCGAGAAACTTGACATCAACGAGGAGAAACAGCGTCTAAGGCAACACCTCGACTATTTTGTCGAGACAATGAACGGCAAAGCCGGTCAAGGCAAAAAGCTCGGATTCATTGCACAGGAGATGGGCCGCGAGATCAACACTCTCGGCTCAAAAAGCAACCACGCCGAGATGCAGATACTCGTTGTCAAAATGAAAGACGAGCTCGAACAAATCAAAGAACAAGTGCTCAACGTCATGTGAGCATGCACCATACTAACCTCAAGTCGACATACCACACATGGACACCAACAACAAAGGGCGTATAATCATCATCTCTGCACCATCAGGGTGCGGCAAGTCCACGATCATCAATGCCATCATGAAAGACACTGACATGGACTTGCAGTTCTCCGTATCGGCCACCAACCGACAGCCGCGCGAAGGCGAAAAACATGGGGTCAACTATTTTTTCATGACCGATGATGAGTTCAGACGTCAGATTCGCGACAACAACTTTGTCGAGTTTGAAGAGGTATATCCCGGCCGTTTCTACGGCACATTGCGCTCTGAGGTCGAACGCACATGCGACAGCGGGCACAATGTCATCCTCGACATCGACGTCAAAGGTGGAGTAAACGTCAAAAAAATGTATGGCGACCGTGCGGTCAGCATCTTTATCATGCCCCCGGACATCAACACCCTGCGCGAGCGACTCGAAAGTCGTGGCACAGACACCCCCGAGGTCATCAACGAGCGCATCGGCAAAGCCGCCTATGAGATGTCGTTTGCCGACTGCTATGACTACACCGTAGTCAATGACGTCCTCGATAAATCGGTCAAAGAAGTCGAATCCATCATCCGCAACGCAGTCAGCGACAAGTGACACACTCAGGCAGGCACATCGGCATATTTGGCGGCTCATTCAATCCTGTGCATCGAGGACATATAGCCATTGCACAACACATCGCCCAAAATGCCGGTCTCGATCAGGTGTGGCTGATGCTCTCGCCCCTCAATCCATTCAAGGTCACTGACAGAAATCTTGCAAGCGACCGTGATCGTCTCAACATGCTGCATCTCGCCTGCGCAGGCAATAAGACAGTCGTGCCGTGTGACATCGAGATGTCCATGCCACGGCCAAACTACACCGTCAACACGCTTGCACGACTCACTGAACTGCATCCCGACTGCCGATTCAGCCTCATCATCGGAGGCGATAACTGGGAGGCATTTGACCGTTGGTATCACCACGACGAGATACTCGCAAACCATGACATCATCATTTATCCACGTCCCACCGACCCGCCCGGACTATACGCCAATCTGCCAACAAATGTCTCAGTCATCTCAGGGTCACCGGCACTGCTTGACATATCCTCAACCGCCATCAGACAAAAAATCCGCGACCGATTGGACGTTAGCGACTTATTAGCTCGCGAAGTCAACAATTACATCACACTCAACAAACTTTACAGATGAATACCTCAACCGAGTCAACCATTTTGACACCCAATGCCATATCATTCATCGGCCTTAGCCGCGAATACTGCATCGCAATCGAAAACGCATCTCAGGCCACATCCCGAAGCGAATTTGTACAGACAATGCTCAAGCTGCTCCCTCGCCTGTATATATCGGCAACCGACCTGACAGTCAACACCATCGACATCGACGAAGCGTATCTCGAAAATATAATGGACGAAGAATACTACGACTCCCTCCGTCGCTCGGTCGAGAAAATCATGGGCGAGGACGATGTCTATCTCGAAGTCTTTGAAGAAGATATGAAATACAGCGACACACCTGTCTCGGCCAGCATTTCAGAGAGCCTGTGCGACATCTGCCAGGTGCTCTACAACTTCATCGGCATGCTTCGCGGAGGAGATGCGACCGACCAAACCATCTCCAGCGCCCTTCAGGCCGTGCGCGACGACTTCCGCAGCTATTGGAGCGGCATCCTGTGCAATGTCCTCCGCGCACTCAACCGCCTCGCGACCGAGGAG
>CAZKYR010000118.1:0-3349 GCA_964557035.1 uncultured Bacteroides sp.
CTCGGGATAGAGGTCGGCATAGGGCTTCGTGTAGAGCTCGACGCGGTCGGCGCCTGTGGCGGCAGCCTTGAGGATGTTGTCGCGGTCGGTGCCCACAAAGATCGATGAACGGATGCCCGCCTCGCGCAGACGGTCGATGATGCCGCAGAGAAAGTCAAAGTTGGGCGCGACATCCCATCCGGCCGACGAGGTGAGGTCGCCCGGCATGTCGGGCACCAGGGTCACCTGCTCGGGCTTGACGCTGAGCACCAGCTCCATGAAACTCTCTGACGGATAACCCTCGATGTTAAACTCGGTTTTTACCAACGGTCTCAGTCGGTAAACGTCGTCGCGTCTGATGTGACGCTCGTCGGGACGGGGATGCACCGTGATGCCCTGTGCTCCGAAAGCCTCGCAGTCGACGGCGACTTTGAGCACATCGGGGTTGTTTTCACCGCGTGCATTGCGCAGGGTGGCGATTTTATTGATATTGACGCTAAGATTGGTCATTTCTTAAAAAATCTCAAAGTTGATGCCTCAGATGGCGTGTGATAACGTAAAAGGTATTATATTTGTATTCTGTTTTGTAGACCGGCCCCTTGCGTGGGCCTAATCAGGGTACAAATTTAGTCACATTTCTTAAAAGATAAAAATTTGAGCGAGCATAAATTGACATTGACAGACAAATTGCTGACCCCCGGCACTCTCCCCCCGGCTTTCACCGCCGATGAGGCAATGAGATGTCTTGCACGGCTTTATCCCGAGCGGAGCGAGTCGTGCGAGCTGACACTCACATGCCGTCCCGACGACTACAGCGCGTCGATCATCGCACGCGCCGTCGAGGACTGTGACGCCCATCTGATCAACCTCAACGTCACCGACGACCCCGATGACGCCGGCCGTGTGACAGTTGAGCTGAGGGTGGGACAGCGCAACGGCTTTGCCGTGGCCCGCTCGCTCGAACGCTATGGCTACCAAGTCACTGACATACGTCGCGCCGAGCCTGACATTGCCAGCGAGGTCGCCCGCGACCGTGTCAACGAACTCATCAGAATACTCGAACAATGAAGATCGCTATCTACGGCAGCCGCCGCCAGGAGGGTCACTTTGACCGCATCGCCACCCTCATCAAAGCACTGTCAGATGCCGGTGCCGCTCTGCTGATGCACGCCAAGCTCTATGACTACCTCAAATATGACGGCGGTCTCGCTCTCGGGGGCGTCACCCGCACAGTCGCGCACGGCTCAGAGGCCGACCGCGCCGTCAGCATCGGCGGCGACGGCACTTTTTTGCGCACCGTCAGGTGGGTAGGACGTCAAGGCATACCGATTCTCGGCGTCAACACCGGCCATCTGGGCTACTTAGCAGCCTATGACATCGATGATGTCGAGGGGGTGGTAGGCGCGCTGCTGCGCGACGAATGCCGCATCGAGGCACGCTCGGTGATCGAGGTCGTCTCGCCCGACAAGCTTTTTGGCTCACAAAATTTCGCACTCAACGAGGTGGCGATCCTCAAGACCGACACCTCATCCATGATTACGATGGACACCCGCGTCAACGGTCACAAGCTGGCGGTGTATTGTGCCGACGGATTGCTGATCGCGACCCCCACCGGGTCGACCGGCTACAATCTGTCGGTTGGCGGCCCCATCGTCGCGCCCGCCGCAAAGGCGTTTGTCATCTCGCCCGTGGCGGCCCATTCGCTCACGATGCGACCTCTGGTGATCGCCGACGATGTCGACATCACGGTCACCACCACCTGTCGTTCGCGCAGCTACATGGTGAGCCTCGACGGCCGTTGGGAGCAGGTTGATGCCGGCACGAGCGTCACCCTCAGGCGTGCACCGTTTGAGGTTCGGGTGATAGTGCGCCCCGGGCACACCTTCAGCGACGTGCTCAGCGACAAGCTGCTGTGGGGGCGTTGATGCGCGCGACAATCATCTCGGGCGTGATGGCTGCCATACACTGATAGTCGCCCCGTTCGCACGGTTTGTCGCCATACACCGAGCATGGGCGGCAAGTGAGCGCCAGCTGCACCGTGTCGGCCTCGCTCTGACGCCATCCTCCAAAGCCGCAGTAGGGGTGTGTCGCGCCCCACACGCTCACCACACGGGTGCCCGTCAGGGCTGCCAGATGCATGTTGCCCGAGTCCATCGTCAGCATCACCTCGAGCGTGGACATCAGCGCTAATTCACCCGCAAATCCGATCCCTTTGCCGGCCACCGACGTGACACCTTTGATGTCGCGTTCCCAGCGGTCGAGCACGGCTGTCTCCTCGGCTCCGGCGCCAAACAAAAACACATGACGGCCGTCGGCGGCCAGTTTTTTCACCACCTCTTCCATGCGGTCGAGGGGGTAGATTTTGCCCGCGTGAGCTGCAAACGGAGCGATGCCGATGCGCCGCTCGTCACTGCGCGGCGGCGCGGCGACTTTGGCATAGAGCGTGTCGTCGGCCTTGCGCACGGCATAGAGCGACTTGAAGTCGGCCTCGGGGTCGCTCGCGATTTTTGCCTTGGCCAGCGCGTTGCGATAGCGGGCGTGTGACGACATCAGCGGTGACAGATTCTTGCCGCGCGAGCGCGTCAGGCGTTTTTTTTGTGCACGTCCTTTGTCGATGACCACCGTGGGGATGCGGTTGATGCCGGCATAGAGGCGCAGCACTTTTGTGCGGAGCACATCGTGGAGGTCGACGATGACATCGGGCTTGTATTTTTTTATCAGGTCGCGCCACATGCGCCACAGAGCGGCCACCCCTTTGTGGGCCTTGACATCGACTCCCACGGGGAGCAGATTGGCCGGGCTGTTGACAAACATGCCGACCATCGAGGGGCGTGTTATCAGCACGATGAGCGTGTCGGGATTGCGGCGGCAGGCGCTGTATAGCACCGGTATGGTCATCGCCACGTCGCCCAGTGCCGACAGACGCACCGCCATGACGCGTCGTTGCCAGCGATCGATGTCACTTTGCACCTGCGGCATATAGAACGGGGTTGGTGGCCGGGTCGTTGTACATCTTCATCTGGCGATACACCTTCATATATTTGCGTCCGGCCTCGATGTCCTCGAGCAGAGTGTTGATGGCGGCGGTGAGGTCGTGGCGTTGTTCCTCGAGCACAGCCAATTTTGCGGCGCAACGTGCGCGGTGGTCAGCGTCGGCGTCGGTGCGTTCCACCTCCGCGCGCATGTGGTAGAGTTTGAGAGCCAGGATGCTGAGTCGGTCGAGAGCCCAGGCCGGACTCTCGGTGTTGATGGTGGCGTCGGGACTCACTTTGACATCGGCATATTTTTCGCGAAAGTATGTGTCGAGTTCCTCAACCATGTCGGTGCGCACCTGATTCGAGCGGTCGATGCGGCGTTTGAGAGCCAGAGC
>CAZKYR010000118.1:3359-5263 GCA_964557035.1 uncultured Bacteroides sp.
GTCGACCATACATTTGTCAAACAACGTGTGTTCCACAGTCCCCTCTGCGAAGGGGTTAGGCACTTTAGCGTCAACATCATCGGTGACGTGATAGGCAGTGACCGCGCGGTCAAATATATCGTTAGAGTTATCGGCGAATTTCATATCTTGCTCGTATTTTTGTCTGTTTAGACTGCAAAGATAGCACCTGACGGCCACATTTCCAAATCGTCACGCACCGTCCCGGCCAATATTTGTCAAATCACCCGATATGTTCAGCGCCATGACATTGTCAGAATGGTGATTTTATTACCGTCGTAATTATTACCGTGGTGACAATTCGTGTGGCTTTACATGTCACTCATCGTCAGCAGGCGTGTTTCTATCTGATAATTTGACAAAATGCTACGTTTCAGGTACTCGACTTTCTCCATGAATAGCTTGTGGTCATAGTTGCGCGCCTGCCGTTTAACTTCGGCTACTACGGCTCTCTTGCCATCAACCGACAGGGCTACGATATCAATTTCGTGGGCTTCTTTCCCTTTTTTGCGTTCCCACCACGAGCCGATGTCGGCATATTGTTGACTCTCGATCATCTTGAGCTTGAACCATTTCTCAAGTGCATGTCCCGAGAAAGTTGCGTAATCCGAAGATACAATGTGGCGCAGGTGTTCAAAATTATTCAGTTCGACCAAAGTTTGGTTGCGGTCAAAGTAGTTGAACCAAAAACGCAGGAAGTTGTCTGTGATTTCGTATCTTACATTCTGTGACCGGGGCTTGGACATGATCGGGCGTACTCGCTTGATGAGCGAATAGTCTTCGATCAGACGTTTGAGATGGCCGGCAACAGTGACTCCCCCTAACGCGCTCTCGATTGCGCTTTGGGTATTGACTCCCGAGGCTATGCTGCTTAAAATGGAAAAATATAAACCGTAATCTTTACCAAATTCCTCTATCAAGAGGTTGCGCCCCTCGTTGACAAACGGCGAGTTTTCGCGAACTACATAGTCAAGCATCCCGTCTATCGATAAATCGGTGTCGTCACACAGCAGCTCGATGTATTTGGGGACGCCTCCGGTGATTGTATAGAATGCCAGCAACTCGTCGTCGGTGTGGTCGGGGCGAAAGTCGTGCATGATTTCTTTAATCGTCTCAGTTCCAAATCCCGACAGACGCAACATGGCGTCGGCGCGTCCGAAAAGGGGCTCATGATAACTCTCAAAAATCTTGTGCATCATCGAGTAAACCGATCCCATGAGAAGCAGGTTCACCCGGGTTTCATTGCGGTATGTGTCCCAGATATTCTGCATGTCGCTGAATACCGACGGATTGATATTGAAAAATTCTTGAAATTCGTCGATAATCAGGTTGAACTTGCGCGTTTTGGCAAGCTCCATCAACAGCTTGAACAATGAACTGAATGAAATGATCTCTGAAGGCACATAGCAGTTGAGCGTCTCAGAGATCAAGTGCACAAACTCCTCGCACAGTGCCGCTTCGTTTTTGCGGCTCACAAACAGATAAACCGTGGGATACTCTCCTTGGGTGGCACGCAGAGCGAGCGAAGTCTTGCCGATGCGGCGGCGCCCGGTTATGACCGTCATTCTCGACCGTGACTCAAAGGCACGCTCTTGTATGCGTCTCAGTTCGGCTATCTCCTTTGTTCGATTATAGAATTTCATACTTTATTACCGTCGTAATTATTACCGTGGTGACAAAGTTAGCGGTTTTGTTTTAATTCTCCAAATAATATTGTGGGTGATAGCCGCTAAGGTTGTGTGCGTGAGAGCTGACAGCATGTGACATACGCACAAAAAAGACGGCCGCAGCACCATCACTTTTGCGCTGCGGCCGTCAGTTATGCGGTCGTCGTTATCAGAGGATCACTTTGGTTGCTTTGCCGCCGACAACCTTGATGTAGAGGC
>CAZKYR010000119.1:0-5230 GCA_964557035.1 uncultured Bacteroides sp.
AACTGCCGCTGATCGGATGCGAGAAGACGCGATGCCGTGGATGAGAGCGCAAATGTGTGGTTGTTTGCATCGGCCATAAACTCACGCTGCAATTCGCCCTCGGCGATGATGCCCAGATAATCGTTGGTCGAGAAGTCGAGCAACAGGCTGCCGGATGCGTCATCAAGGATGGTGCGGAGATTGCCCGATTGAACGAGTGAGTCGAGATGAGCTTCTATATTCACTTGAGTATATCAATCATTTGTTCAATCAGATAGCGCAAATCGTCGTCAGAGATGACGTACGGCGGCATGATGTAGACGCGTGTCCCAAAGGGTCGCACCCAAATGCGGCGTTTGACACACTCTTTTTGGAACGTGCCTACATCTACCGGTTCTTTTGTCTCGATGACACCGATAGCGCCTAATGTGCGTACGTCGGCCACGCAGTCGAGTTGTCGTGCGGGCTCGATTGCCTCACTGATAATCGAATTGATGTGAGCGATTCGGGCCGACATGTCTTGCTCGTTGAGCATCTTGAGCGACTCGATGGCGATGGCGCATGAGAGGGGATTGCCCATGAAAGTCGGACCATGCATCATCACCCCGGCTTCACCGCGCGAGATAGTGTCAGCGACTTCTTTGGTTGTCAAGATGGCCGATGAGGTCAGATAACCTGCGGTCAAGGCTTTGCCGATACACATAATGTCGGGAGTCACTCCGGCATGTTCGCAGGCAAACATGCGCCCGGTGCGCCAGAATCCGGTGGCTATTTCATCAAAAATCAACAAGACATCGTGTTGATCGCACAGCTGTCGTGCGCATCGCAGATATTCGGGGTGATAGAACCACATCCCCCCGGCACCCTGCACAATCGGCTCGAGGATGAGGGCCGCTATTTCGTCATGCTTTTTTGCGAGCAAGTCGGCTAAAGGTTCGATATCCTCCTCGTGCCATTCGCCGTCAAAGCGCGAGCGCGGCTGGGGTACAAAAAATCTCATAGGGAGAGCCGAGCCAAATGCGCCGTGCATACCGGTGACGGGGTCGCAGACGCTCATGGCGTTCCATGTGTCGCCGTGATAGCCCGAGCGGATGGTGACAAAATTTGTTTTGTCGTGCGAGCCGCTGCGCGATATGGCTGCCTGAACCGCCATCTTCATGGCAACCTCGACTGCCACCGAACCTGAGTCGGCATAGAATATGTTGTTCATCCCCTCGGGAGCTGCCTTGAGCAACATCTTGCCCAGCTCAATGGCCGGGGCGTGGGTCAATCCGCCGAACATGACATGTGACATGCGATTGATTTGACGCGCGACGGCATCGTTGAGGCGGGGATTGTTGTAGCCGTGGATGACACACCACCATGATGCCATGCCGTCAATCAGCTCGGTGCCATCGGCGAGACAGAGCCTCACGCCGTCGGCACGGTCAACCTTGTAAGTCGGCAGCGGGTCGATGGTCGAGGTATAGGGATGCCACAGGTGGTCGCGGTCCCACGGGTCATGAAGAATATCGTTTTCGTTCATAGTTTGTTTCTCAGGTGCAAAGTTACGCAAAATTTAGCGAAGCGACGTCCACACACTCTTTTTTTTGAGGACAACCGCAAAATTTGTGGGGGTGAAAAAAAATGTGTACCTTTGTCAGATGTATTAGAGACACACTATGAGGAAGATTATTGTCATACTGATGATGTTGCCGGCATTGGTTAATGTCCGGGCTGACGATATGAAAACCGCTCAGACCGAGCAGCCGACTGAGCAGCCGACCGAGCAGCCGACCGAGCAGCCGACTGAGGATCAATTACCGGTAGCCGAGGTGGTTGTCAATAACATTGAGTTTGATAACTCGGATGTAGATGTGACGCGTCCCGACAGTCATTTTGCATGGGGCGTCGACTTGGGCGCGGCCTTTGATATGACGACAAACGACATGTCGATGTTTGACATACATGGCAATTTGGGTTGGCGCGGTGGCATCATGCGATTTATCGGCCTGGGAGCAGGCATCAACATGATGATGAGCAACAGTTCGCGTTCATATCCGGTGTACGCCATGTTGCGAACCTCGTTCTCCACTCAGCCCAAGCTCTCTTTTCTCGACCTGCGCGTAGGCATGGCCTTTAATTCGATTGAGTCTTATGATAGCCGTACTGACGCATATCTGTCGGTCGGATGGGGCATTACGCTTGCATCGTCTGAGAAATTCACGTCACACTTAATTCTCAGCTACATGTACATGCCGCTGGGCGACGGTGTGCACGAGGGCGTGTCGCGACATCTGCCTGATCTGCACTATGCGTCTCTGCGAATCGGAGCCTCGTTTTAAACCAATTTTATCGGAGACAGTCACAATTGAAAAGATACGGAAATGAAAACGACAAATTATCTCATCGGATGCGTTGCGGTCGTCCTTGCTTTATGCACTGCAAGCTGCACCATCAAAAATTATGAATACAAAAATTATTATTACGTGATGTCGGCCGAAGATGCAGGACAGGTCAAAGCGTCAGTCAAAGGGTCAAATTTACCCGCTGCAGCTCTCCCCAAGGCAGTTGTGTACAAGACAACGTGTGACAGTGGCAACCTTGTGCCTGTGACGCTGACCGAGGATGGTGAAAGCATTCTTTGGTATCCGGGCATACATGATGTCAGCGATTTGACCAAGCCTGTCTATCTGGGAGACGGCTATTGGCTTGATCGGCAAGGCGTATCGAACACCACGGTGTTTACTACCTATACCTATGAACAGTATTCATCGCTTGCCGAGCAACCGACCTCTGAGCACTTGTTCAAGGCTATCAAGCCGGGCTGCAGGGTGAAGGTCATACAGGTGCTCGATATGACTCCGTCGCAAGCGCAAAATAATATCGAGGCTGTAAAAAAACAGTTAGGGCTGTAATTTTTTAGTTCCGATTTACGTCTAAAGGTTGTCAGTATCTTTTATCTGATGACCTTTTTTTACTAAAAACTCGTTCACATGGCAAATATCATTGAGGTAGAACGTGTTACCAAACGTTTCACCGGTCACACCGCACTCGAGGACGTGTCGCTCTCGGTGCCCGAGGGTCAGGTCTATGGCCTGCTTGGGCCTAATGGGGCAGGCAAGACAACCCTTATCAGAATCATTAATCACATCACCGCTCCCGACGAGGGCCGCATCCTTTTTGACGGCCATCAGTTAGTGGCCGGTGACATAGACAACATCGGTTATCTGCCCGAGGAGCGCGGACTGTACAAAAAAATGAAAGTCGGCGAGCAGGCGATGTTTTTCGCCCGTCTCAAAGGCTTGTCAAAGGCCGATGCCAAGGCACGCCTGACCGAATGGTTTGAGAAACTTGACATCATGTCGTGGTGGAACCGCAAGGTGGAAGAACTGTCAAAAGGAATGGCGCAAAAGGTGCAATTTATCGTCACCGTGCTTCACGAGCCAAAGCTGCTGATTTTTGATGAACCTTTTTCGGGATTTGATCCGATCAATGCAAATCTGCTCAAGTCAGAGATCCTTGAATTGCGCGACAAAGGTGCCACCGTCATCTTCTCTACTCACAACATGTCGAGTGTCGAGACTCTGTGCGACAACATCACACTGATAAACAAGTCGCGCAATATCCTCACCGGCAACGTGGCCGAGATACGTGAGCAAATGGGAGCAAACCGCTATCGCTTTGTATGGAGCGGAGCACCCGATGCTGCAGCGCCGGTCATCGACCCAATCGCTCTCGATACGCAGCTCGACATCGATGTAACAGGCAAAGCCAACTCAGTTGTGGTGACACTTCGCCCTGATGTGACATTGCGAGAGGCTGTGAACCGTTTAAATGAATCGCTCGACCTGGTGTCATTCGCACCGGCATTGCCCTCGATGGACGACATCTTTATCAAAACAGTAGAGACTTATAACGCCCAAAACGCCAAACAATCATGAGTAACAAAATTATGCTCGTAGTGCGTCGAGAGTATCTCGAACGCGTGAGCAAAAAATCATTTATATTCACTACCATTCTCTTGCCGGTGATCCTTATCGCCCTTGCATTCATACCGGCGCTGGTGATGGAGATGCAGACGGCTGAGGTCAGGACGCTTGCGGTTATTGACGACAGCGGCGTGATTCTGTCGACCCTCAACCCCACCGAGACAATAAAATATGCACCCACAGACATGACGGTTGACCAAATCAAGGCATTGCCTGAGGATGAGAACCAATATGACGGTATCCTCGTCATCGGCCGCGATGTAGTCACCAACCCGTCAGATGTCAAACTCTATATGTATGACGCAGTCCCTGTCGAGGTGGAGATGACTGTCACCGAAAATATCAACAGTTCGGTCGAGAATATCAGACTCAAAGAATTTAACATCGAAAATCTCGACAAAATAATGGATCAGGTCCGTGCTGACGCCACTATACAGACGATACGCATAGATGGTGATCAGGAGCAAGGGTCTTCATCGTTCCTGGCAATGGCGATCGGCATTGTGATGGCCTTTATCCTTTACATGATGATTTTGATGTATGGAAACATGGTGATGACCAGCATAATCGAGGAGAAGAATAACCGTGTTCTCGAGCTTGTTGTTTCGTCGGTCAAGCCGGCTCACCTGATGATAGGCAAGATAGTGGGTATAGGTCTTGTGGCGGTGACACAAATAGCAATCTGGACGGTGTTGCTTGCCTCGGTCCTTGGCGCGGCGTTGCCTGCCATGCTGTCGCCTGAGCTGACTGATCAAGTGGCTCTGATGCAGTCGGGAGCGTTTGATGCCACTGTGTCAAACTATGATGCAGACATGGTGCAAGTGTTGGCATCGCTGTCAGACATCAGTCACATCCTGGGCATCTTCTTCTGGGTGGCACTCTTTTTGATAGGGGGATTCTTGCTGTTTGCATCGATGTATGCGGCGATTGCCTCATCGGTTGACAATATACAGGACGCGTCGCAGCTCTCCTATCTGCCGACAATACCGATTATCATTGCCATGGTGTTCACGACAGCTGTGGCCTCTGACCCCAATTCATCGCTCGCGGTGTGGCTGTCCATGATACCGCTTACGTCGCCGATGGTGATGGTGACACGCATACCGTTCGGCATCCCGGTGTGGGAGATTGTGGTGTCGCTTGTGATACTCTATGCGTCATTCATACTGATGGTGTGGATTGCGGGTAAAATCTATCGTGTCGGCATATTCATGCACGGCAAGAAACCGACAATCCACGATCTGATACGTTGGGCGCGCTATAAATGATGCAAAGAATGT
>CAZKYR010000120.1:0-5226 GCA_964557035.1 uncultured Bacteroides sp.
ACAAATATGCCCCCCGTCAATGGTCGCTTGTCGACAGCGAGGAGCTCAAATACAAGTATCTCAACGCCTTTGACAACGCCATGATCAAGGTGGTGTCGGGCGTCCACAATTTCCAGGCCAAGCCGGTGGTGAAGCTGTGGGAGAAAGATGACGACCAGGTGTTGGCATTCGAGCGCGGCGACCTGGTGTTTGTGTTCAACTTCAATCCGTTCAAGTCGTTCACCGACTATGGCATCCTGGCAGCCGCCGGCGTGTATGACGTGGTGCTGTCGAGCGACGCCCCCGAGTTTGGCGGATATGGCAACATCGACACCGCCGTTGAGCATTTCACCACCCCCGACCCGCTCTACACCCCCTTAGGCAAAGAGTGGCTCAAGCTCTACCTGCCCGCCCGCTCGGCCATGGTGCTCAAACGTCGTCGCACACGCCGCGCACGCAAATGACCGACGACCAACTGCACATACTGCTCGACGAGGCTGCCGCACGCATCAACCGGCCCGGGTTTGCAGATGCCGACCCGGTGCAATTTGCGCGCCGATTCAGCCACACCGACGACATCGAGGTGGCATCGCTCCTCTGCTCTACAATCGCCTGGGGCAACCGCACAATGATATGCCGCAACTGCAACCGCCTGCTCGAGCTGCTCGACAACGCCCCGGCCGATTTTGTGCGCGACGGCGACATCGAGGCTATCGACCCGGCGATGAATATACACCGCACATTTTTCGGACGCAACCTGCAGCACTATCTGCGCGGGCTCAGGCTCATATACAGCCGTCACGGCTCGCTGCAGGAGTTTGCCGCCGACAAGCATATCGCCGATGCCGAGATGCCCGCATGGGCACTCGCCGAGGCCCTCAACGCAGCGTTTGCCGAGGCCAACGACAACACACAGGACAGCCGCTGTCTGCCGGCCAACCTCACCTCCACGCCGCTCAAACGCCTCAACATGGCCCTGCGATGGCTCGTGCGCAACGACGGCATCGTCGACCTGGGCGTGTGGGATGTCATCACTCCCGACCGGCTTTACATCCCACTCGACGTACATGTCGCCAACACCTCGCGCCGCCTCGGCCTGCTCGACCGGCACACCAACGACCGTCGCGCCGTCGCCATGCTCACCGACCGCCTCAGACAGTTCAACCCCGACGACCCGGTGCTCTATGACTACGCCCTCTTCGGGTTAGGAATCGAATCAAAAAACACCCAACCGACATGAAATACCCTTTCGCTGACCTCAAGATAGCCGACGCTCCCATTCTCGACAAAATGCAACAGGCGGCGGCCCGCGTGCTCGCATCGGGGCGATATGTCGGCGGCGAGGAGTGCGAACGCCTCGAGCAACGGCTGTGCGACCTCACCGGAGTGCAACACGCCGTGGGGGTCAGCAACGGACTCGATGCCCTCAGACTGATTTTGCGGGCATACGTCATCATGGGACGGCTCAACCGCGGCGACGAAGTGATAGTGCCGGCCAACACCTACATCGCCTCTATCCTCGCCATCATTGATGCCGGCCTCACCCCGGTGCCGGTCGAGCCCGACCCGGCCACGCTCAACATCAACACCTCGCGCCTCGAGGCCGCCCTCACACCACGCACACGCGCCATCATGACGGTGCATCTTTACGGCCGGCCGGCATGGGATGCCCGTATGCGCGATTTTGCGCGCCGTCACGGCCTTTTGGTTGTCGAGGATAATGCGCAAGCCATCGGGGCGACAGCGGCCTGTGAAGGCCTCTATAATGGCCTCAGGGCGACCGGAGCGCTCGGCGATGCCGCCGCATTCAGCTTCTACCCCACCAAAAACATCGGTGCATGCGGCGATGCGGGTGCCGTCACCACTCACGACCGCGAGCTGGCCGACACTGTGCGCGCACTTGCAAACTATGGCTCGGACCGCCGCTATCACAACATCTATCAGGGCTTCAACTGCCGCCTCGACCCGATACAGGCCGCCATCTTAGACGTGCGCCTCGACATGATTGAGGCCGAGACTGCACACCGCCGCGCCATAGCCGCCACATACAGCTCGCTCATCAGGCACGACGCCATTGTCACCCCTGCCGACGAGCCCGGGCATGTCTACCACCAATATGTGATTCTGGCCGACGACCGCGAGGGTCTGCGCGAGTATCTGACCGCCAACGGCGTCGGCACCGACATCCACTATGCCGTGCCCCCTCACCGTCAGCCCTGCATGGCCGACACGCTCGGCCGCGGACAATACCCGATCACCGACAATCTGGCCGCACGCTGCCTCAGCCTCCCCGTGACCCGCGCCACATCAGAGGCCGACGCCGCCGAGATCGCCGCCATCATCAATCGCGCACCCCAACCCGCGACACCCTGACCTATTGGAATTTGATTTTCGGCTGATTGACACCGTCTGACATAAAAAAAACGGCCGTGCCACGGCGTCTCATGTTGCTGAGATGGCGTGGCACGGTCGGTATAAGGTTTGTCGCGAGGTGATTATTTGACGTTGCGCAGGACGTCGAGGGCCTCGTCGTAGTGGGGCTCCTCGGTGATTTCCTCGACCAGGTCGCGATAGATGATGTTGCCTTTCTCATCGATGATGAGCACGGCGCGTGTGAGCAAACCGGTCAGGGGACCGTCTACAAGCGTCAGGCCATATTTCTGGCCAAATTCGGGCGAGCGAAATGCCGATGCGGGCACAACGTCGGTCAAGCCCTCAGCCGAGCAAAAACGGCCGGCAGCGAACGGCAGGTCCATCGACACGCAGAGCACGACGGTGTTGTCGAGCTTTGATGCGGCGGCATTGAAACGACGCACCGACATGGCGCACACCGGGGTGTCGAGGCTCGGGAAGACATTTAGCACGATGCGTTTGCCGGCGTATGTCTCGGGGGTCACTTCGGCCAACTCGGGGGTGACGAGCTTAAATTCGGGCGCTTTCTCGCCAACATAGGGGACTTTGCCATAGGTGTGGCAAGGGGTGGATTTGAAATATACTGTTTCCATAAATTTGGGTTTTATTGTCTACTAAATTTGGGTTTTATTGTCTACTCGCTATAACGCTCCGCACGGGCCATTGGTTCAGCGGATGAAGTTTTGAACGATTGTGTCGCTCAGATTGCTGTTGTAGGCGGCAATCACGGCCGTCACGCAGCCTGTGGCATCGGTCATGACGGCCGACGGGGTTGCTGTGACGCCGCAGTCGCGAGCCAACGACCGCGCACTCATCACCACATGCTCGCCCTGTCGCAGGTCGCCCGTCACCTCCTCGATGGCATCGGCATTGTTGGTAACAAAGGCATAGATGACGTCGACCGACATGGGGAGGGCATCGACAGCGCGGCGCGTCTGCGCTATCACATCGGGCGTTGAGGCGACATCGGCGTCGAGCAGCCAAACGATGGTCGGGGCACGCATGGCGTCACCTTTGTGGCGCGTGTAGCGCTCGCCGGTGGGTGTCGGTGCCGAGAAGGGAGGGAGCGGCTTGCCGGGGAGCATGGCGAGTGTGAAAATGCTCTGACGGCTGTCGGCAAAATGATCGGGATAGCGCGCCATGAGCGCCTCCTCGGTCAACCCGGGCATGGCGGCTGGGCGGATGTCGTCAAACCTGATTGTCATGGTCTGCTCGCTGATGGTGCCCGGACCGGTCTCTATTTCGATTTTGCGGGGCAAATGAGTCTCTTTGTCGACAATCCAGGTCACATATCGGCAATCATAGCCGTTGATGGCCTGACGGGCGCGTATGACAGCCGCAGGACGTGTGTCGGCGACGGTGTCGGGTGTCATGACAACCGTGTAGGTGCTGTCGGCCGCCATGGCGCGCAGGCCGGCCGCGAGCGCACGAGGTGTCAGGTCGACAAACTGTGCGTTGCGCTGAACACCTCCGTTGCCCATGATCATCGGTATGGAATCCCACTCATAGTGATACTCTTGCAGGCGTCCGTCGCGATACCTGTAGTGATTGCCGGCGTGATACGAGCTCCAGCCATCACTTTGGCCCGCAGGTGTGGTGAGCTGCCACTCGATCAGATAGTCGCTGTCCGAAAGCTCATCGCCGGCGGTCGGTGAGGCAAAAAGATCGATGTCGTATGTGATGTCGTCGTCGGCCGAGGGGAGCAGCACACCGTAGCGGACGTGCATCTCGACAGCCCCGAGCGCGTCGAGCGCATCGGCGACCTCATGGAGTGTGTCGGCCACGGCGGGTAATGTAGCGAGTGTCATCGCGGCGACGAGCAGCTTTTTGTTAACTCTGTTTTGCATTTTTTTCTATGTTTTGCGTGGATGTGTCGCCGGCATCAGCGCCGGTGTCTTGCGTTGTTGCCGTGGCTGAGGCGTCAGACGCTTCACCTGTGTGCGACTGCCTGTAGCGTTTGATGATGACGTTTGACAGATACACCGTGAAGAGCGGAAACATGATGATGCCCATGAATGAGAGGAGCACGCTCAGCGCTTTGCCTATCGGCGTGACCGGATAGATGTCACACCCGAGCGTCGTGGCCTGCATCATGCCCCACCAGAAGGCGTCCCAATAGTTGACCACCAGCGGATTGACCGGGTGCTCGCGTTCGTAGAAAATCAGTCCGGCAAAATAGGTGACCATCACCAGGATTGAGATATAGGATGTCAACAGCGACGTGATGCGGTTTGACGAAATGTAGCCTAACACGATCGAGAGGGCGAATGCACATCGCATCAGCGGGATGAACCTGATGTAGTACATCGCCTCAGGGTCAACCGGCACGTTAAACCAATAAATCAGGTTGAGATAGGGTATGCTGATGAGCAAGAAAAACCAACGGCGTCTGACATATTGCCATCCGCTGCCGCGCGGCGCAAACCACAGCTCGACAAAAAAATCGGCAATAAAAAATAAACATACAAAAAACTGAAACTTCATGTACATCGAGTCGTGCAAGAACTCGACGCCCTTGAATGTCGCGATCGACAACACCACTATCAATCCGAGCGACAACACGACGACACCGGCCTGCATGAAGTCGATGATCATCTTTCTCAGTCGATATTTGCTCAATGTCAGCATAGTTGAAACGTAAGGTAGTCCCGGCGGCCGACCGCATTTGTGTCGTGCCGACCGGCTATGTATATATAACAAACGCCGCGAGCCGACTGTTTTGTGTGCCTCGCGGATTTTTTTTGACGGGTGAAACAAAGAAAAATTTAAAAAAATTTAAATAGCAAATTTAAACCTGCGGCTGACATTTTGCAATTTTAGCACTATGCCAACACG
>CAZKYR010000121.1:0-5199 GCA_964557035.1 uncultured Bacteroides sp.
GCGAGGCTGAGGCTTACGAAGGTCCTTCGCTGATCATCGCATACTCACCCTGTATCAACCACGGTCTCAAAGCCGGCATGGGTCACGCTCAAGACGAGCAGCGTCGTGCGGTTGAGTGCGGTTACTGGAGCTTGTGGCGTTACAATCCTGCCGTTGAGGCTCAGGGTCAAAACCCCTTCACCCTCGACAGCAAGACACCCGATTGGAGCAAGTTTGAGGACTTCCTCAAAGGTGAGGTACGCTACGCATCTGTGTTCAAACAGTTCCCCGACCAAGCTGCCGAACTCTTCGCAGCCGCAAAAGAGAACGCACAGTGGCGCTACAATAACTACCTCCGCTTGTCAAAACAGCAGTGGGGCGTTGATCCCGAAGTTCCCGCAATCGAGGATTCAAACAAAGATAAATAATAGCATCCGCTAATCCTACATTAAAAGGGGCATGCCTGTTACCGGCGTGCCCCTTTGCTATAACTGCTTTGCGTCTACGCCAGGTTGTACGATGACTTGTTTAGCGTTCGTTAATGCAAAAAAGGTTGGCCCGGGGTGGACCAACCTTTTTTGTGAACTATTATTTTATACTTTAATGAACTATAGCGCTTAATGAACTATAGCGTTTAATGAACTATAACGCTTAATAACTTCGGGGTGGGTTATTTGATGACGATGCGGCGCGTGTCGCTTGCTTTGTCAGATGTTGTGCGGATGATGTAGATGCCGGCGGGCAGTGAAGTAGCATCGAGAGTTGCCTCTCCGTTGCGACCTTGGGTGGTGAGCAGCAGTCGACCTGAGATGCCGTAGAGCTCTACTGTGATTAGATCCTGGCCGGCAGCGAGCACTCGGATGACACCGTTGCTGTTTTGAACAAAGACCTCGTTGGCTTTGTCGTTGGCAACGGTAGTGACACTTGTCAGGTCAAGCACCTTCTTGAGGGCGGCAAGAGCGTCGAGGCGACCTGCACCCCAGCGTGTCGACGGTTCATCAGGTTTTTGTGCCGTTTCCATGGCTATTTTTTTGATGTCGGCCGGAGTGAGGTTGGGATTGGCTTCAAGCCACAGAGCGACGGTGCCGGTCATTACGGGAGCTGCCATCGAGGTGCCTGACATCGGACACCAATAGTAGGTCATGCCGTCTTTGGTAACCTTGTGCGCGTCGGGGAAGTTTGATGAGGAATAAGAACCCGAGTTGTGGAAATAGGTCGAATAAGACGAAATGGTTGCGTGACCGGGGGTGACGACATGCGGACGTGTGGTGCCGTCAACGACAGTGCCGCTGCCCGAGAAGGGCGCTACACTGCCAACCTCGCCGAACAGGTAGGGAGCGGTGATGCGGGTTGTGTATGCACCTACACCGATCATGTTTTTGCCACATGTGAGGTTGTTGTTTGAACCGTCGATCGTTGCATCATCCCAACCCTCGATGTCTGAGCCTGAGAAGTAGACATACTCGTTTTGAGCGTGCAGGTCGATGCGCTGCTGACCGTCGGCACCATAGACTACGATGGCAGGCATGATGTCGTTGTTGAACGGTGCTTTCTTGAGCAACGTGAGGTCAATTGAGGCCATGTAGCGATTGTTTGACGCAACGCCGGTGCTGACCGAGATGTGGCTACCGGTATAGTATTGGTTAAGATACTCGTTTGACGGGCCATCGGCAGTTGTTACACCGGTCGATACTGTGGCCGTTGTGCCCGGCTCGACAGGGAGATAGTACTCGAGCTCGCCGGTTTTTTTGTTGACAACGCCGACACGGATGTCAAACGGACGCTCGTCAGATGCGTAAATCTCGATAGATGCTATGGCATCATATTTTTGACCTTTGAGCTGCTTGTTGCGAGCCAACAGGGCTGCATTTGGCGCGATAGTGGTGCGAACTGCGTCGATGCCGGCCTCGGTGTCGAGTTGCTTTACCAACGCGAGGTTAAGGTCGCCCGAGTTGCCTGATGAAATCATGATGGGCGTCTTCTCGGCCAATGCATCCAGAGCGGCCGTGAAGCTGTCAGTGCCGTCGTGCGGGCCCATGATGTCGCCGAGCGACAGGTTGATGACCATAGGCTGATTCTGACGTTTGCCATAGTCTATCAGTCGTTTGAGACCTTTAAGGATGACATCGTCATCGGTCCATCCGCATGCAACGGCGATGTCAGCTTCGGGTGCGACACCGCGATAGTCAACACCCTCAGATGCATCGTAGTATGAGCCGGCTGCGATGCCGAGCACGTGTGTGCCGTGGGTAGCTGAGTTGTCCTCTGTGGTGAAGGCTGCTATTTTTGCGGGGGTGTCATAGACCGATTCTTTTATGATCGGTACGTCGTACGAGCCTCCTTGTGAGTTGTAGGCGTAGAGAATCTTCACGCGGCTGTTGCCTTCCTCATCAAGAAAGTTGAGGTGATTGGGCTGGATGCCGCTGTCATAGAGTGACACGAGCACGCCTTTGCCTTTGAAGGGGTGGGGGAGTCCCTCGCCGGCGTGAGCAGCGTCTACATTTGTGGCGGCACGCATCAGATCGGCCTCGGTTGTGCGGCGCTGCGAGAGTGAGATGGCCTCGACGCAGTCAAGGTCATTGAGCTCCATCAGTTGAGATTGAGTGGCGTATGCAACGACATAGCGAGGCGTGATGGCCTCGTAATCGCTGATGACAGACGATAAATCGTCGGCCTCATATCCGGATGCAATGGTGACGATGAGCGCAAGACGTTCATCCGGGCGCTCTGCTGACAACAGGTGCGTTTTGGGCGCAAATTTCTGCTGTAGAGCAAGTTTGTGGCGCGATGTGATGTCGAGCTTGCTCTGCGCGTTGATTGCGAGTGGCAGCGTCATGCAAGCGAGTACACCGGCAGCTATGTAACTTTTCTTCATGGGGTATTGATTGTTTTGTTTAATTTTCGTGCTTTGTGAGTGCAAATTTAACGATTAATTGCAACAATTCCACATCTCTTTAGTTAAAAAAGCGCAACGCAGCCTCAAAATGCGGTTGTGTCGCGTGTGACACTGATGTTGTGACGGTCAAATATGCGTGTCGCGTTTGTTACGAAGGCGTCGCGTCGTTCGCTCCACGCATCGGGCATTTCAGCCTCTGCCGGATAGACCATGTAGTTGGGGCGACCGGCTTCTTTGGGGAGGACATATATTAAGCGATAATCGCCTCGGTCGACTACGGCCTGTCCGGTGCTGTCGCGTTTCACCGTCACGCGCGCAAGAGCGCCGCCGCGAGTGTCGGTCGTGCGCATGTTTGATATGAGATTACCGAGCGAATAACAAACGAACGCCGGGCGTCTGACGGTGTCATTTGTGGCCGTAATGTGTTTGGCCATGCGCATCTCCATCGGCTGTATGACATGAGGATGCCCCCCGATGATCATGTCAACCCCCAATGACAGCAGGTAGTCGGCCATGTCGCGTTGTGATTTCTCGGGCAAGAGTTTGTATTCCTCGCCCCAGTGAATGGCCACGGCAATCAATTCGGCTCCACGGGCACGTGTCGCAGCTACATCCTCTGCTATTTTTCTTCGGTTGATGTAGTCGACGAGTGCATCTGAGGTGACGCTAAATCCGTTTGTGCCGTATGTGTAGTTTAAAAATCCGATTTTTATGCCGTTTATCTCCTTGATGAATGGTATGACGCTGTCGCGTTGTGTCCTGTCGCTATATGTGCCGATGTGCTCTATCTGTTTGGCATCAAGAGTGGATATGGTATTTTTGAGGCCTTTGTCGCGGCGATCGAGAGTGTGATTGTTGGCGGTGAGCAACAAGTCAAATCCACAGTCGCTCAGAGCGTCTGCATAGCTTGCCGGTGCGTTGAAGCATGGATAGCCCGAGTAGGGAGGGTCAGACAGCGGTGTCTCGAGATTGACCACTGCATAATCGGCCGCTTCAATATATGGCTTTATCTGACTGAAACAATCACTGTAGTCATACGTGCCGTCGCTGCGCCGGGCCGCATCTATTTGTGCCTGATGCATCATAGCATCACCGGCAAAGACCAGTGTGGTCTCTGCCGGAGTGAGGTATGCGGTGCTGATTTGCATCAGCAGTGCCAATATCAGTGGCGACATCGCGGGTACACAGATGTGTTATTTGTATATTTCTTTCTTTGCTGCACGGAGTGTGTTGACCATCAGTGAGCAAATTGTCATCGGGCCTACGCCGCCCGGGACGGGGGTGATGTAGTCACATTTCTCAGCTACGTTGGCAAAGTCCACGTCGCCCGAGAGTCTGAATCCGCTCTTACGTGTTGCGTCGGGCACGCGTGTGGTGCCGACATCGATGATGGTGGCGCCCGGTTTGACCATGTCTGCCGTCACGAATGCAGGGCTGCCGAGGGCGGCGATGATTATGTCAGCTTGGCGGCACTGCTCTTTGAGGTCTGTCGAGGCGCTGTGGCACACTGTCACAGTGGCGTTGCCGGGGTTGGCCTTTTGCATCATCAGCATTGCAACAGGCTTTCCAACGATATTGCTGCGTCCTAACACTACGCAGCGTTTGCCCTTGGTCGGCACGTCATAACGGCGCAACAACTCGATGATGCCGGCAGGAGTCGCAGGCATGAAGCAGGGAAGACCGATCGACATGCGACCGACATTGACCGGGTGAAATCCGTCAACGTCCTTGCGATAGTCAATGGCTTCAATCACCTTTTGCTCGTCGATGTGGTGAGGCAGAGGGAGTTGCACGATGAATCCGTCAACATCGTCATCTTCATTGAGTCGCTTGATCTCCTCGAGCAGGCGCTCCTCGGTCACGTCATCTTCAAATCTGATGAGCGATGATTTGAACCCGCAGCGTTCGCAGGCCTTCACTTTGTTGGCTACATAGGTTTCGCTGCCGCCATCGTGTCCGACAAGTATTGCTGCCAAATGGGGTTGTTTGCCACCTGCGGCAATGATGTCAGCCACCTCGGCTGCAATCTCGTCCTTGATGTCGTCTGACACCTTTTTACCATCTATAATTGTCATGATGAGTTGTTTTTAGCGGTGATTCTTTTGCATTTTGCGCATCTGGTTCATCATTTTCAGCGGATTTTTTGTTCCGGCGATTCCCTTCATCATCTTGCGCATGTTGTCAAACTGTTTGATGAGTCGGTTCACCTCCTGAAGCGAAGTGCCCGAGCCTTTTGCTATGCGACGGCAGCGCGAGGCATTGATGATTTGCGGATTCTTGCGCTCGTTCTTAGTCATAGAATTGATGATGGCCTCAATGCTCTT
>CAZKYR010000122.1:0-5146 GCA_964557035.1 uncultured Bacteroides sp.
ACAGATGGGACATTCGCCCGTCACATAGCGGTCAGCCAGAAATTGCTTTGCTTCAGGATCATAGAGCTGTTCGGATGTCTGCTCGACAAACTCACCCTTGTCATACAGATGTTTGAAAAATTCAGACGCAGTCTCGGCATGGAGCTTTGATGATGTACGCGAATACACGTCAAACGACATACCGAACTCCTCAAACGAGTCCTTGATGATTTTGTGGTAACGGTCGACGATGTCTTGCGGAGTCACCCCCTCGGCCTTTGCCTTGATGGTGATAGGCACACCATGTTCATCACTGCCCCCGACCAACAGCACTTCGCGTCCTTTTGAACGCAGATAGCGCGCATAGATGTCAGCCGGAACATACACACCCGCCAGGTGACCGATATGCACCGGGCCATTGGCATACGGTAGAGCAGTCGTGATAAGAGTACGTTTGAATTTTTTATCCATTGATTATAAACTGTTTATCATTAAACATTCGTGAGCGGGCCGTCGGCGTGGGGGCACACGGGAGGGGACAACCCGCATAAACTGCAAAATTAGCACTTTTATAACCAATTGTCAAGACCCAACCCCACTTTTTTCTTTTTCTCGAATTAAAAACGTGCTTCATCAGAAGATTATAGAGGAGAGACATGCGCGATGAATTTACGACAAAAGCCATTTATAAGCAGCATAGATGTTTACAAGTTGCCCATTAACATCCAACTCACGCTCTTCGTAGGCGGTGACCAAAGTTAATTTGTCACATTTGAGCAATTCTCCGGCTTTAATCAAAGCAGATGTTTCTCGGTCGAAAGTTTTTTCAGAAGATATATCATAGGATACCTGTACAAGTTCTACAACCGTTGCCCGATGACAAACCACGAAATCCACTTCGTAAGATGCTGTTTTGAAATAATATATATCGTATCCTCTCCCATATCTCCTGCATAACTCCAAAAAGACCAGAGTTTCAAGCCTCCATCCTAAATTGTCTTTTGCAAACGCATCCTTTCTTGCGTTCATAAGCGACACATCAATGGGATAGCATTTGGCATTACGGATACGCTCTCTACTTTTAGTTGAATATTTGCGTAACTGTTTTAACAGATATGCCTGATAAAGGTATCCTACATAATTCTCAACGGTTTTATCATTTTTAAAGTTAAATATTTTCTGCAAAGCCGTGTATACAATTTCGCAAGGCGCATCATTAAGAAGATGATTGGATAACGATTTAAAGGCATCTTTGTATCTTACCTTAAAGCGTTGAACAATATCTCTTTCCAAAATATTTGAGACTAACGTATCAATATATTCCTCGGCCGTTTCTTCACCGCTTATTATTTCGGGGAACCCTCCTGTTTCCATGTACTTATCAAATGCTCTGCGAAGTAAAGCATCTGTCTTTGTCGATAGATTAGTTGTCTCTACTTTCTCAATTTCGCAAAATTCTCGGAATGAGAAAGGTAGCAATTCGATTTCATTATAACGTCCGGTGAGATGTGTCGACAACTCGCTACTAAGCAATTTTGCGTTGCTGCCGGTGATAATTACTTTCATTCCTTTCCGGAGCAATCTGTTGACAAAGAGATGCCATCCGTCTACATTCTGTGCTTCGTCAAGAAACAAGTGAGTGAAATCTCCATAAATCTGGTAGAGACTTTTTAACACATCGTTCAAATCATCAGATGACAAACCGACTAACCGCTCATCATCAAAATTCACATACGCAAATCTTACCTGAGCCTTATTCAATGCGTTGAAACACAATGTCGATTTTCCACTCCGACGCACACCTATAACAACTTGAGCCTTTTTGCTCTCAAGCTTGATCAAACCTTCTTCTTTTCGTTCACAAAAGTATTGAGATCTTAGCGAGTCAAGTTCCTCTCGCTGGTCACGTAATATTTCAAGCAATACTGTAGCGTCCATTAATTTCCTGAATTTTAGACGCAAAGATAATTAAACTTCGATAAATAGCCAAATTTATATATACCAAACTTCGATAAATCGGCATTTTTGAGGGGTACAAACTACGATAAATCGGCATTTTTGAGGGGTGCAAACTTCGATAAATCGACATTTTTGAGGGGTATGAACTTCGATAAACGTGGATTTCTGCTTAAATTTTTTGTGCGTGTGGTGCAACAAACAAAAGCTGACCGCGGAGTTGCATAGAGAACAAAAACGCTCAACGTGCGACCGCCATGTCGTTATCTTTTCTTGTTTAGCGAGCTCTAAAATCTCCCGGTGTCGCTTTAAATGTTAAAAAAGTTTGACAAAATATTAAAATATATTGATTTTTTTGCCCTCATTCAAAAGTTTTTGCCTAAATTTGGCATCCAAAACTGAACTATTCCCTGCCTTTTTGGCTAACCACTTAATTTCTACCTTATTATGGATACGCGTGAACAGTCGGCCATCAACACCGACCTGACCCTCGACCCGACAGTGACATCTAACACCGAGACTATCAGCGACAACGCTGCAACTCAACGTCAACAACTCCCGGCCGACATCGACGGCATCATCGTCACACTCCGCTCAATCGCAGCCCTCGAGCCCGATGACATCAGCCGTGACGAGGTCAGCAAACTCAAAGGACATTTTTACACGCTACGCAAGGTAGACCTCGACGAGGCCCTCAAGGCCCACATCGATGCAGGCAACGAGCCCGCAACTTTCATCAGCCTCCCCGACCCCCGCGAGGAGGAGCTCAAGACTCTCATCGAGCAGATCCGTGTCAAGAAAGCCGAACGCGCCCTCGCCATCGAGGCTGAGCAAGAGGCTAACGCCGTCGCCAAGGCCGACATCATCGACCGCCTCAACGCCATGGCCGAGGACACCGACAACGTCAACCGCCTGTTCACCGAATTCCGCGAGCTACAAGACCGGTTCAAAGCAATCGGCGACGTACCCCCCACCCGCACCACCGAGTTGTGGAAACGCTATCAAGAGGCTGTCGAACGCTTTTACGACCAGCTTAAAATAAACAAGGACTTGCGCGACTATGACTTCCGCAAAAACCTTGAGACCAAAACATTGCTGTGCGAGGAGGCCGAGCGTCTCGACGCCACCGACGACATCGTCTCAGCATTCAAACGTCTGCAAGAGCTACACGACAAATGGCGCGAGACAGGCCCCGTAGCCAAAGATGTCCGCGAAGAGATCTGGAATCGCTTCAAAGACGCGTCAGCCGTCATCAACAAACGCTATCAGCAGTTCTTTGAGGAGCGCAAAGCCCGCGAGCTCGAGAACGAGGCCGCCAAGACAGCCCTGTGCGAGCGCGTAGAGGCTCTCGATTTCTCTGACATCAAGACTTTTAACGCCTGGGAGGAGATGACACGCCACATCCTCGCCGCTCAAGAGGAGTGGAAACAGCTCGGATATGCTCCGCGCCGCTCCAACAACACGCTCTTCGCACGCTTCCGCGAGACCTGCGACCGATTCTTCACCGCCAAGGCCGAATACTATCGCGAGGTCAAAGAGAACCTCGCAAACAACCTGGCACGCAAAACCGCACTGTGCGAGCGCGCCGAGTCGCTCATGGACAGCAGCGACTGGAAAGCCACCACCGACATCATCGTCGACCTGCAAAAAGAGTGGAAGACAATCGGCTCAGTGCCCAAACGCCACAGCGACGCCATCTGGAAACGATTCCAGACAGCCTGCGACCGATTCTTCGAGCGCAAAAAAGCCGAGACTGGCGACATCCGCTCACGCGAGCAAACCAACCTGCAGGCCAAGCGCGACATCATCGACGAGCTGCGTAAGCTCCCCGAGGATATACGCCGCGATGATGCGGTCAAAGCCGTGCGCGACGCACAAGCCCGCTGGCAGCAAGTCGGCCATGTCCCGTTCCGCGAAAAAGACAAAGTCTACGCAGAGTTCCGTGCCGTCATCGACGCCATCTTCGCTCGGTTTGATGCCAAAGAGCGTCGCGACAACGTGGCCCGCTTTGAGAACTCGCTCAACGAGGCCGACGGCAGCCGCAACATCATGCGCGAGCGCGAGCGTCTCTGCCGCATCCTCGAGCAACAGCGCTCTGAGATAAAAACTTATGAAAACAACCTCGGGTTCCTCTCATCAAAGAGCAAAAGCGGCGACTCGATGGTGCGCGAGATCGAACGCCGCATCGAGCGTCTCCGCGGCGAACTCGCGACTACCGAAGAGAAAATCAAACTCATCGACAGCAAACTCAACTGACAAACACCTCAGTCTCACAGCGCATCCCGGTCGCCAAACACCGGAATCTAATATATGACACACCGCAACTTTCCGCAAGGATGGGGCAAATACTTAGGCACCATGCAAGTCGTCTGCGACTTGCTGGTGCTCAACATCGCCTTTTTGATTCTGATGCTGCTGACACCCGAGGTCACTCGCGAAGGGCGCGTCAGGTTGCTGTTTCTGGTGCTGAATGTCTCATATCTCCCCACCGTTTTCATCTTCATGAGACAGCGCATCAGACGCTCCATCCACATGGACAGGCTGTTGCTGATGGCCATACAGGGCGTGATGGTACAGGCATGCGTATTCTTCGCCATCGCATCATTTTGCTACCTCAACATCCCGTTGTGGTTCATGGTCAGGCTGTTCTGCATCTTTGCCGTGATCATACCGCTCACGTGGATGGGCGAGCGACAGATCATCAAGATGGTCAGACGACGAGGGCGCAACTATGTCCGCATCATCATCGTCGGCTCAAACCACACCTCGGTGCAGCTCCTCGACGAGATCAACCGCACGGACTCGTACGGTTACAAATTCATGGGATTCTTTGACAACGAGCCTCACGAGTCGTTCAACGGCACCATCACCGGCACCATCGACGACATCGCGGAGTATGTCCGCAAAAACCGCATCGACGAGGTCTATTACACCCTCTCGGGCAACAAAGCCGACCTGATGCCGCGCGTGCTGCACATCGCCGAGGACAACCTCGCCAAATTTTATTACGTGCCACAGATCAACCGCTATGTCACCTCATCATTTGCCCTGGGCAGCGTCGGCTCTATCCCCGTTCTCGAGCCGCACCGCAACAAGCTCGAGAACCCCGTCAACCGTGGCCTCAAGCGCACCTTTGACATCCTTTTCTCAGGCACATTCCTGCTGCTGTCGCCGATAATATTCATCCCCGTCGCCATCGCGATCAAGCTGT
>CAZKYR010000123.1:0-5134 GCA_964557035.1 uncultured Bacteroides sp.
GTCGCTGCTCTTTGTCTCCGAGCCCCACATCAGGTCGTCGATTGAGCCGAGACGCTTGAGCGTAGAGGCGTCGGCAATGACAACACGGCCGCCGCCTGGGAGCGGGTCGCCGCCATCGACAGCTTGTTTTGAGCAGACAATCAGCTTGCCTTCATAGATGATGCCATATTGTGATGTGCACCCGAACGACATGCCGGGATTCTCGCGCTCATAAGCCTGATAAACCACGTCATACTCGCGTGAGAACCAGTTGAGGCCGCCGTTGGTGTGACCGAACCACTCCTCGTTGAGCATGATTGTGCCGGTGTTGTAATCGATGTCCGGTCGGCGTTCGGGCTCGACAATGCGCACCCGAATCTCCTTTTTAAAGCCCGAGCCGTCAGTGGATGCGACAGTGAGAATACATTCGCCGACGCGGTGGCCCGATAGCTCGTATGGGGTAATGCGTGTGTTGTTCTCGTCCCAAATATTTACCTTGTACATTGTGGCGATGTAGTCGTCGCGGCTCGACCCGTTGTCCGAGAGCTCAACCGTCACATCGGCGATGTCAGGGTCGGCGGGAGTCAAAATAGGGAAGAGTCCGGTCATCTCCTTGGGTGTCAGCGTGAGCACTCCGTCTTCGTTGACAGCCTCAAAGGTGATGTCCTCGACCGGCACCCGGAGGGATGAGGTGAGCGAGTATCCGGCAGTGAGCTCGGGATTGAATGCGTATGTGGCGGTGATGTCGGCCTCGCCGGCAGTCTTGGTTGTTGTGACGACACCGGTGGTTGCCACTGTTGCCACGGCTGACTTAGAACTCTTGAAGTCGATCTTGGTGTAGGTAGCGTCTGCGGGTTGTATTATCAGTTGGTTGTCTACCTTGTGTCCGAGCCGGGCAGTGACCTCAGGTTGCTCATAGCTCAGCGACGTTATCGGGCGCAGCGGATTGTGCAGAGTGATATGAGCATCATTAGAGTAGATGTAGGTCGATTTGGTTTCACCTGCCGGAGTGTATGAACCTCTGATTTGAACCGTCCCCTCGGCAGGTGCAAAGTCTTTATATGATGTCACATGACCCATCAGATTGAGCACGTTTGTGGCACTGAACATCGCAAAATCGGTTTTAATCCAGGAAAAAGCTGTGCTGACTTTGCTCCCCTCGGGCGCTTGGATGAACACAGGCAGTTCGAGGGCTTTATCGGCCAAGGCGTAGTCAATGACGGCCGGCACTGTCAATATTTGATCAGAATCCAATGCCGGACGCATGAGCTGATAGGGGAGCTCGACCGACGCCATATCCTTGGGTTGGTGCGCGAAAATCATCACGGCGTTGGGATTGAGCCAGCGGTCGGCGCTGACTTTGTTGAAGTCACCGTCAACGACACGTTTTACATAGCAGTTCCATGTGTTAGAGGTGTCTGTGTGGTCGTATGTGCCTGAGATTTTGCCATCATGGTCTGAGTCATACGTGAGTGTCACTTGCGACCCTGACATGTTGAGCTGCATTCGAGTGTCGGCTGCCGCTATGTTTTTGAGAACGGTGCTGAGGTTGTCGTCCCAGCCGCCGCTCCAACGATAACCGTAGACCACATTCTCAGGTCCGCGGCCGTCGTTGAACTGGAAGACCACGGTCGCCGATTTCTCGCCTGTCCCGACCCAAAAATCAACTTTGGTTTGGTCGACGGGCTGAACCGGTTGGACGGCCTGATGCATCACTTCGCCCCAGTCGGCCATCGCGTAGTCGAGTTCCTCGGCAAGCTCGCCGCCCGGATTGCCGATTCCCGAGCCGTTGAAGGTGATGTACTTCCATGCCTGCACGCAGCCGTCAGTCAGCACCGTGCTCGACATTCCCAGACCCGAGTAGCCCATATAATCATAGTCGTTAGGTCCGTGCCAATAGCTCCAGTAGCCGTCATACCATCCCGATCGCCAACGATATTCGGGGGCTTCATAGCCATCCTCCAACTGCCAGTAGTCATAGTCGTAGGCAGGGTAGCCATATACAAAAGCATTGAGCGGATGTTCGATGATGCCGGTCTCCTTAGCGCGTTCAATCGCATCAATGCACATCTGCTCTGCGGCATACCCGGGTGCGACCTCTTGCCCCATAGTCAAGTTGGGACTAAAATAGCCAAATGAGACTTCGCCACCTATTGCCGCACGGTCAAAGTCATAGTGCAGATAGTCGAGATGCTCGCGGTCGCGGCTGATGCCAAGAGCGTTGAGTGTCGAGCCCATTGTGCCGGTGTATTGAATCATCGCAGTCAATATGCTGCTCTGCGATGCCACCGCGCGCACCAAATCTTCGCCTGTGGCGGTGCCGTTCCACCTATACCCCCAAACGAGCGATTCTCTGCCTTCTTCGTCCTGAAAGTCGACTACGAGGGCACATCTTTTTTCACCGTCGGGATCACCGGCCCAATGCTCGATTTGATCCCAGTCGACCCAGTCGATATACTCGACTGCTCCGGCTGTCATACACAGGCCGGGTGTCATCAAGAGTGTTAGTAATGCTTTTTTCATTTAATTGGTTTATTAGTTAGTAAAGTGATTTTTAGGGTATTTCGGGCACCGGCACTCCGGGTAGTCCGATGTGCAGGTCGCGTGCCTTGCTTATCTCGGTCGATGATTCGCCGAGCCAACCGCAATATTGATTGAGGCCCGTGTAAACGCGTA
Organism: uncultured Bacteroides sp.; assembly: GCA_964557035.1. Taxonomy (GTDB): domain Bacteria; phylum Bacteroidota; class Bacteroidia; order Bacteroidales; family Muribaculaceae; genus CAZKYR01. Next base: position 2,656 of record CAZKYR010000123.1, read on the forward strand.
TGAAATCAGCACCGGGCAGATCGACCGGATTGCCGTCCCGATCGACGGCCCACCCGATGTCAAAGCTGTTGAGATCGTCAAAATCGTTGGGATGATTGTCAACATAGCCCCAATCGTATGCATACAGAACATAGTATCGCCCGGTGCCGCTGATGTCTACACCGTTGGGTGACAAGAGCGACCCGCTGAAGGTCAGCTGATCATCGGTTAGCCACAGCGGGTAGTAGCACTGAGAGTGAAATATGTTTTTGGCAATATATCCGGTTTGTCCCATGGAATCTGTCCAAGGGAGATATCTCAGATCGTCGAGATATCCCTCATCATCTTCCTCAGGGATGTGGTCGGGGTCGGGACGATGATATGTGATTGAGTAGTCGTGCAGTGTCTCGGGTTTGAAATATTCGCTGCCTGCAAGCTCAAACCACGGGTCGTCGGGCAGCCCGTTACAATTGTAATCATAACTTACCATGACAATCCCCGGCTCGGCCGAGCCTCCCTTTGCATCAGGATTCGTGAGCTCGTAAAAGGCATTTCCCCAGATCTGAAAATCTTTTTCACCCGCCACATTCATGACCGTGTGGTCAAAAGCGAATGTGACATATCCGCCATATCCTCCCAGTGAAATCATGATGTCGTTGGTGCCTGAGATTGATTCTTCAGCCTTTTTGAGAATGTCGGCATAGGTGTCTCCAGCCTCATATTTGGGCATCTCATTGATGAACTGACCCGGCGCGGGGCAGTATTCGACCACATGCGCGATATACGGGCTATACTCCACCTCTTCATGAACAACGTTGACGGTGAAATCAAATTTGTAAGGGGTCGCCTCGTCGATGATCTCAAAAGTGAGGTGATAGGAGCCCTCGTTCTCTGAGATAAAAATGTAATTGCGGTCGCGTGAGACGACTAGACCATCTACCCGCCATTCATATTCGCGCCCGGTCAGAGCCGGTGTGAGATTGAGTTTCTGCATTCGGGCAATGTGATATGTGCCGTCGATGCCGAGACTCACCATGGGTATGTCGTCAGCGCAGCCGGCCGTCAGAAAGAGCAGCGAGAGGTAAAAAATCTTTTTCATTTCGGTAGGAATGCTATATGTGCCGGGATGTCCCCCGTGCGTACGCTCCATTTTTTCTTGCCCTGAGGAGAGAAGCAATAAAGTGTACCGCTGCTGACATAATTTTTGGCGTCAGTGACAAAAATGTCGCCGGTCTCGGGGTGTATCGCTATGCCGTAGGGAATCGTTATCTCTTTTTCTGTCCCGTCAGTGATAAAATTGGTCGACACAACCTCTTTTGTGCGGACGTCGATGATGCCGTATGAGATGGTGTTGGTCTGTGAATAATTGCTCCATTCGGTGGCGTAGTAATAGAGCGAGTCGCCTCTGATAGCCATGTTGGAGCATGCGATGTCCAGGGTGTCGGTGACAACCATGGTGTTGTAGCCCGGCTTTTTAGCCAAGACGCACAGCCTCGAGGGACGCGATTGATAGTCGCCACGCGAGCTAACCCAAAGTTTGTTGTATTTATCTTTCTTGAGCCTGTGTAGATTGATGGCAACCGGTATCTGTTGCACCTGCTTAAAATCAATCATCTGTATCACCGACACGGTGTTGTCGTAGTCTGGCGCGCGATAGCCGCCCGAATTGGCGACATACATATAATCGTCAACTATTTCCATCTCTTCGGGCTGATAGCCCACCGTCACCTTGCGTGTCACCGACAGCGTGGTGGTGTCAACCTCAAACACCGCCCCTTTCGGAGCATCGGGATTGATCAGCACCGGGCCGACATAGGCGCTGACATACGCTTTGCCGCGATGAAACCTCACATAGCGACAGTTGGGGATGTCGATTTGTCCGAGTCTCACCCCCGAGTGCGCATCCATCACTTCTACCTTGTGCGAGCAATTGACAACCACGTATAACTTTGAGCCGTAGATGCCTATGTCGTTGCCTACGTCGCCAAGCTCTTTGATTACGGTCGGATTGCGCTCGGCATAAAAGTTGCGCGCATACAGGCCCGTCATGTAGTCAAAATAGTCGAGTGTGCATTTGTTTGAACCCATATTGCCCTCGTTGACCAGGTAGAACCCGCGGATATAGCTGTTGGCTGCCGGCATCTCGGGAATGATGTCATACTCCGTTGGAACCACGAGCTCGTCTTCGCGACAGCTCGTGGCTACCAATAGGAGCGGCAGAATAAAAAGAAAAAATGTCGTGATATTGATTTTCATATTTCCACAGTTAAAGAGACACGGCAGTTGCGCTTTGGCATCGGATAATTGATGATCACGTCATAGTCCTGACTCAACAGATTGTTCACCTCGACCAGTGCGCGCAGACCGACGCGTCCGAGCGTGCAGTCATAGCTCAGCGATATGTCTGACGTGTACCAGGGTTGCGTGTAGTTATATCGTATGTTCTCTTGTTGATTGTATCGTTCGCCGACATAAATGAAACTGTAATTGAGGTTAAAAC